>NZ_JAVJSQ010000020.1 GCF_040219335.1 Gimesia sp.
TTCATGCCGCCGTACTGATTCCGCCAGCGCAGGTAGGTCGATTCACTGACTTCCAGGGTCTGTAGCACGGATGCCAGATCTTTACCGGCATTCAGCATCGCATCTGCATCACGCAGCTTGCGGACAATCTGCTCGGGGTTGTGACGTTTTCTTCGCTTGTTCATCAAAAGTTCTCCTCGTCAAAGGGACGCTAAGAACCTTCATAACAATTGGATCAGTTTTTGAAAAGCAGACCAGTTATATGTGAAGATGAGTGTTTTCTTCTATTTCCTCAGACATAAAGAGCATGCTGTTGATGACAGATATAAATAGGGTGACCTTGCCCCCAACTCTGTACCAGTTGGAATGAGAGTGAACAAGTTTTTTTCAGACCAGGCATGCCTGGTTTGAAAACTTCGCAAACTCCTGAGGCGTCCTGTTGCCGATTGCACTGTGGGGACGCCGCTCGTTGTAATCCTTCCGCTAGGTCAATTGGTACAAAAGAATTCAGTGCACCATAGAAACGCAATTAAGGTTTACAAAACGCTTTCTGAAGAGAACCGCCTCCATACCTTCATTGCGTAATATTACAGTAAGCCCTTATTTTTCAGCTGCTTACGGGAACACTAATCGGCGGATAATATTGTGAAAAGACTTTTATTTTACGAATCAGAACTATTAATTGGATAGCCTAGGTAGCGTTACTTAATTCGAATTGGTCTTTATAAACGAAAAAACATCAGCTACATCCTCGTTGTCAAAAACAGCAACAAGGCTACAAGGAGGCAGCTGATGTCGCGACATGATCTCACAATTACCAAGTGGAATGCAATACGGAATTACCTTCGTTTAGAGTTACTGTCCTGCATTCTATGAGTAAGACGAACAAAATACGGCGCATTTCTCGTGTGTTTATTTCTGGATCTATTTTGCTGTCGAATTGCCCAATCTTCTCAGCTTAATCTGGGCGAAAGTGAAATGAGTGGTATTAAGTCACATACCGGAAAACGTACGAGTTTGTGGAAAATATTTCAGCCGAGAACAGAGAATCAGTTCAGCTGAGTTTTTTGACCAATCGGGTTCTGCACATAAAAGTCTGCTGATTTTTCTACCTTAAGGGCGTGGACCTTGAAGCAGTTCATTGGATCATTCAATGCAAATGCTGGAATCCAAAACGCAAGGTGTCTCCATCGGTAGTTCGGGAACTCGCCGGAACGCTCACGCGCTATCCTAGCGGTACTCGCGGGATGATCGTTACAACAAGCGGATTCACTGCTGGAGCGGTTCAGGAAGCCAACGACCACGAAATACGTTTAATGGACGGAGAGGAGTTTTCACAACGAGTCCTGAGAAATCAAGAGAAGATCGAAGAAAATAGTTAGCCTGTAGGCTGTAGGGTAAAATAACGATCTTTGCGAGGTTGATACAAACTACTCATTGCCAGGCTACTTTCTGAAAGATATCGGCCATCCATACCAAGGCCGTGGTTTCCTAGGAGCAGTGACCTGGTCCATGTAAATCGTCTGCGAAATCTGCGAACTAGTCGATCGCTTTATAAACTCCTCATATCTCTCGCGTAATCGATTCCGCACCTCCGGTGGAATGGAATCTAGTTTGGCTTCAGCTTTTTGAACAGCTTCCTTGAACCGTTCCAGGGACAACTGAAATTCAGGAGACCATGTCATTTCAAACGCCGCCTTAATTTACGCTTACGCATCATCCAGTGAAAATGCAACCGAGGATAAAAGTGAACTTGAGTTTTAATCCGCCTTTGACCAACCCGTCTCTCATCAGCGTTTAGGTTAAAATCGATTCCACATTCAATTACACCTTGGATCACTTGGCCATCGATAGAGGTCGGAAATTTCATTCTGAATGATCCTGGTGATACTTGTTACCCGGTCATTTTAGTGTGCTTCACCACCAAGCGGTGGGCGATCTGGGTATGACTCTCGATATTGCTTTGAGAGTGAAGAAAACCAGTTTTCAAACTCACAAAAAACGTTGCTATCTTCTGGACTAACAACGCTGCTGTTACCCATTGTTGAAAGTCGAAACCTCAACACTTCTTGTTCGACTCTGGTCATAAGATCTGCTATTGCAGGGTCCGTTAAATCAAAATGAAGTTTCTTTTCCGGATGAACTTGGAACATTTCAACAACTTTTGATACGCCCCCCAACGAAGGGACACAGGCTTCGGTGATGTTTTTTTCGTATTTAATGAAAAGCTCCGAATACTCTTTTGGAAACACAACATCTATCAGATTGAATTCTTCCATTGAACTTTTCACTTTCATGATTTTATTGAAATTTATGAAAACTCAGTCATTCTTAGCTTAAGTCGACGTTCTCACCAAAACACCTGCGGTTTCGACGTCCTATTTTCTGAAACACTACCGTACCCTTTGTTGGTCACTAATTCGCAGATTGGTAATTTCCCATCCCAAATTTTCAATTTCTTGGATGAATTCGTCGTATATGTTTAACGGATTGTCTCTGTCTGGGTCATTGTCACGTATAGTGATCAGCAGGTAAACTTGATGCTCACCATTTACAATTTTCAAAGCAGCTCTACGAAGTAATTTTAAACGAAGCTCCCAACTCATGCCTCCTAGTTTATTTTTTCTAGAGGCAGAGAAAGAACGACGGTAAAGTTTCAATGGGGACCATTTGAAACCATGCTTTATTAGTTGGTCTTCCCAACCTTCTTCTTTCATTTTTGGGTAAGGATGAATTTGAGTCTTAAAATTATTTGATATTGGATCAACAGTTCCTAATAAAGCATCAACATTAGTTTGACACAATTCAAATCCTGCTTCAGGATCCATTGGTGGTGAGTATGCAAGAGTCATAAGGAACTCCCCTCCAACTGAACCATCTTTTATGAGACATGGTGGAATTGGAAAATGTTTTTTCACGACAATGGGGTCTCTTCCTAGATCAGCTCGCAAAACAACAGTTGCTGAGTCATGAAAACAGTGTAATATTTCATCTAAATCTCCGGGACGACCGGCTCCTAAATGATTGAATTGAGATGGGTCTATCACACTATTTCTCAGAAATGCATTATGTACGAGCATAGCTCTACCCAAAGTCGCTGGATCATCCTCATGCGAAACCGAGTCTGTAATATTTGCGACCAACGTCGAAATAATAGGTGTTGCGAAGCTTGTCCCAATGTCTTCAGCCAAATTTCCATTTCCGTCTATTGAGACAACACCGGTTTGAGTATAAGTCAGGTCTTCTTTGCAATTACCTCCATAGTGCATTAAATGAGGAGCCATCAAGTACGCTGATCCTGGTCCTCTTCGGCTAAATGATGATGGTTCTTCAGACTTCACACATGTTGAAGCATTATCCGAATGAGCTAATGAACCAACAACCAAACAGGTAGGAGAATCTGCAGGAGCACAAATTCGGTCTTGATCATTAGATAAAGTTTCTCTAGGCCATCCAGGAGACGGAGTATCAAGTCTATTTCCTGCGGACACCACAAAAGTTTTACCATATTTATGTGCAAGTTCAGCAAGAACACAACCAAACAGAGAAAACTCTTCGTCCTTACAAAAATGATCTGTGATTGCAAATGACAAATTCCAAACGTCAACCATTGGATACTTTATAACAGCCTCTCGTGTTATCCGAATAAGATCTTGTTCATTAACTGTGCCTTCATTTCCAAATGCTACTACATCAACAATTTTTGAAACAGCTGAAGGAAATCTAACATCATTATGATTTAGGATTCGGCCACCACAGATCATACCTGCTACAAAACTACCATGATCATTATCCTGCAGTTCTCGCGGAACGACATCCCACCGATCTTGAATCCACTTTTGTAATGATTTATTCAGTGGATCAGTCCCTGAGTCGATAATCCCAACCAATGGATATTTTATATCTTCTCGAGGACTAGGTAGTAAATGACTTGGAAGTGACTGCATTACTCTTGAAGCAGTCCGAGCGATACCAAATTCGGGAAAGCCAGAAATTGTGTGCGTACCAGGAAAACTAGCTAGCAAAGCGATGCCATTTACATCTCGCACTTTCACTTCAAGTACACTTAATCCATCCGTGTAATGAAGCGGCTTGACATTTAATAGATCTAGTGAATTCAGTTCTTTCTGGATAGAGATATTTTGAGCGTGTCTAAAATGTTGGAATAATCGAATTCTGAGTGGGAGACCCTCATCTACAACTTTCGATAATTCCTGAAAAGTTTTTCCTCCCATTGCATCATCAATGCTATATGGTTCAATCGATTCGATAGTAGAAATGTGTGATATTTCAGGATCTTTATCACCATACCCAATTTTTTTTTCCAAAGCATCTAGAGACTCTGGGGTGATGCTTATGTGAAACTGTCCAAGACCAGCTCCTCCTATTATCGGGCAGGTCTTTGTATTAAACACTCTAAAAGGACGTTTGGATTTAGAACAAGCTTTTTCTCTTAGTGTCACCTTTGCCACAGCAGGAACACCGGTCCATTTTTTAAACGGCGCCGAAAAATATGACCTAACGTTACCTACCTGGTTTACTAAAGTACGTCGTAACTCAGATGTCACCTTAACTAACGGGTCAAAACCTGTACTCTTTGGAATTGGATTTGGATGATAATCTCTATCAAGTGCAACAAATAGTTTTATCGGCAGCAAAGGCTTATCGTTCATATTTTCACTCCGCGCATCTTAATATCCGAGATACTTGTGATTGTGACAACTCAAACATTTCACCGAGTCTTGCTTGCGTAATTGACTTTCCTAAAGCATCTCGAACTGCTCGAAGTGCATCTGAAGTAGTTAATGCCCCACCATCAGTTATTCTCTCAGCAGCAACGCGAAAAGCTGTGGAAGGCATGACGTGGCTACCACCTGACAAAATTGTTTCACGAATGGCATCTTGTGCTAGATCTTTGAGTTGAGCTCCACTCATCCCCTCTGTTAAATCAGCTAGTGTAAATATCACTTCCTCGTCAACAAGACCACAAAAATAATTTACTAGCATTGACTTTCTTACTTGAACTGAAGGAAGAGGTATCTGAATGGTAGTTGAAAATCTTCGCCATACTGCTGGATCTAAGAGATGCTCATGGTTTGTCGCAGCGAGAAGTATCGTGTTGCCAGCTAGAGTATCGATATTTTGAAGCAAGCTTATAACGACTCTCTTTAACTCTCCCATTTCACGTTGATCATCACGCATCTTCGCAATTGCATCAAACTCATCTAAGAAAAGTATGCACGGCCTATTTTGAACGTGATCAAATAACGACCGTACATTTTTGGATGTACTTCCCAAAAAAGAAGATATCAATGCATCTGATCTGGCAGTCAAAAGTGGTAAATCCAACTCAGCAGCGAGATAACGAGCCAATAAAGACTTTCCGCAACCGGGTGGCCCGTGCATTAACAAAGTACTCGGAACCTCAATACCATGCTCCAATAATCGATCCGCCTGACGAATTGAATCGATCCAACGGTTAATCGTAAATTGAATATTCTCTGGAAATACTATACCAACGGGGCTGGTTATTATTTCTTCATCAGCTAAAGGAAATCGGGAGTCATGATCGACGGGAATGGGTTTAGGAACTGACTGAATTGCTCTCGATATAGAAGCCTTCGACGCTCGGTTCCCGTTAACAGAAGAACGGATCCGCGAGGCTGCTTCTGCCTCTCCCAATTCATCCAGATAATCAACGAGTTGCCGAGCGTACGCCTTAACCTTTTTAGGATTTCCGGTTAGAGCTGAATCAATGATATTTCCAAGAGAAAGAAAAAGTGTAGTATCCATCTTTTATTATATCCGCCTGCTAGGGTTAATAACTCTCACATGAGGGTATTATCGAAATATCAGTGCATCATCCAAGCACAAATATGAATATTTTAATCTTTTTCTGAATATCTCGCTCGATTACATGAATATTTTGGCAATATAAGGAGATTTGCAGAAGTATTCGCTAAGTATTTTGCTCTTCTGTTTTTTAGATTATTTGTCGGAAGGCAATTAACAGTAACTAACATCCAAGAAACAACATACAAACATGATCAGTTTATATCCCCCCCAATTCATAGCTGTTTACTTAACAGCCCATATCCGTTCAGCACACAAACAAAGACCGGGTAAATGATGTTACCCGGTCTTTGTTTGATATCCAGATCATAGAATGCTCAGGAAACTGATGTAACTCATCCCAAATGAAGTCGGAGAATCAAAACAAGATGACCGAAACAGAAAAGGCCTGGGCAAGTATTCGTACTTGGTACGAAGCCAATGTCAAAGAGCCCCCCTATGCAGACTTCTTTGATTGGGGATCTCCTGCTAGTGATGAAGCCTTCGAAACGGTGGAGGATGCAATCATGTACAGGCTACCCAGCGATCTTCGTGATACCTATCTGATGTACAACGGTGACAACAAGATGTGGGTATTGCCAGGAGGTTACCTCATGGATCTAGATGAAGTACTCACGACTTGGAATATGTTCAAGGAACCAGTCGACAATGGTCTGTTCGACGACTCAGATGCCAGTCCGGATGGACCGATCAAACAGATATGGTGGAATCCATTTTGGATTCCAGTTCTTCATAACGGCGGTGGTGACTACCATTGCGTAGACATGGACCCAGCTGTCGACGGTGTAGTAGGACAATTTATCAAGTTCCAGCATGAGACAGGGCCATCACACGTTCTTGCTCCGAGTTTTGGGGACTTTGTAATCACGTTTGCCAATGACCTGGCGAGTGGCAAATATGAATTTGATTTGGAGGAGGGGGCAGTACGGTCAGTTGCAAAATGAAGGAGTTTGTTTCGGGGAACCTTTCTGATGTCTCAGAATGTCCGGGTAATCACCATTACCCAGACATACTTAATCCAAATGAACTAACTCCCTTCCTTCAGCCGGCATGTTTTGTGATATTCGAACAAAGCACCATCGGCCAGATTCTTGTCTAATCGCCAGCTGGGGAACTCATGATTCGTTCCGAGCAATTCAACCTCGTGACCAGTGATCAAGGTCACTTTTTCTCCGACTTTGCAATCACCTAGCGTTCTTGGTTCCTGCACCTCAACTCCCTTCAAACGTAAGTGAATTCAATCCGAGTGACCGGCGTCGCCGGGACGACTTTTCAACTTCTTGCAGAAACAGTTCACAAACTCAGTCCCGGATAGTTGCGGTCATCCCTCGAGCTCCACTTCCCGTCGGCCGTAATCGGGATCGTGTTCCATTTTGCTCAAAAGCCTCCCGGCGAACTGAGACGACGCGAATCACCCGGGTTGTAACGCCCAGGTCGCCCTGGATCCGGACGGCCGCCTTCATGAGCGCACCAGGCTGCACATCCCGATGACCGAAAGTACGTCGCACGTGATTCGTGATCTCTTTCCCTGGAAGAACTGAAACCGTGTAATGGATCCCGATCATGGGGAGCTTCCAGGATTTCTCAATGGATTCGACGCCAGCTTCGTCCAGGAACATCGCCCCTTCGGCGATCGCAGGGGCGCGTTGCCGTTGATTCAACAGGTAATGCGGGATCGTGATTCCCTTGACCTTGTACACAGATCCGGGCAGACCAATCTCCGTCGTGAATTCGTGTAGGTCATCGCGCGAGGTTTCGGGATCACCAACATGCCAACAACGCTCCCCGTATGTTCCAACTGCTTACAGAGATTATCCGAAGGGACATAAAGTGGCTTAAAGAGCTAAATCCAACCGCAAAATGTGGCATATAAGGTGAGTCCTCTGGCATAACCATCGGAGCTCTGTTTTTTCCTCTCTCCAGCCCGCTATTGACCAATGATTTCCGGTCCTCAGCGGGCTGTTTTCGTATCAGGCCCCAGCCTGTATTTCTTTTTTCCTTACCTCATCTACAAAGGAGATCAGCGTGTCACACATCGTACAGATTCAAACAGAAATCAGAGATCCGACTGCGATTAGTGCTGCCTGCCAGCGACTGAAACTGCCACCGCCTGTCCAGGGAAAGACCCGACTCTTCAGCAGCACGGCGACAGGCTGGGCAGTCCAATTACACAACTGGCGGTATCCGGTCGTCTGCGACGTCAAAACGGCCCAGCTGAGCTTTGACAATTTCGAAGGCCGCTGGGGAGATCGCCGGGAGCTGGACCATTTTCTCCAGGGGTATGCCGTAGAGAAAGCTAAACTCGAGGCCAGAAAGCAGGGGCACACGGTCCGCGAGCAACCACTGGAAGATGGCTCAATCAAGCTCACGGTTCAGGTTGGAGGTGCGGCATGAGCCAAACGATCGAAATCATCATTGCCCCGGACGGTCAGTCCCGCATCGAAACACAGGGTTTCACTGGAACCGGCTGTCGCACCGCCAGTCGGTTTCTGGAACAGGCCCTAGGAAAAGCAACATCAGAACAACTTAAACCGGAATTCCATCAGCATGCTTCGGAAGATGAACACCTGCAGGAAGGCCGTTGAACTGGTTCTTATTTACCGATTCTTTATGACTGGAGACCGCTTATGACACTGAAAACAACATTTAGCGAATATGTCCGTGCCTGCTTCACCGGCATCTGGATCGAAAGCCACGAACAGCAGGAAGCCCTGGCCGAACTGGCCCAGCTCTGCCGGGAGGAAGCCTGGCAACTGGCCATCTGGGACATCGACCAGGGACTGCAGGGTACCGACGACACGAGTATCGTGGGGAGTACCGATCCCCTGTCCGCCATTAAGGCGATCAACGCGTTTGCCACACCTGACGGTACCGCGGTCCTGGTGCTGCAGAACTTCCACCGCTTCATCCAGTCCGCCGAAATCGTGCAGGCCCTGGCGCAGCAGATCCTGACCGGCAAACAAAACCGGACCTTCATTGTGATCCTGGCTCCGGTTGTTTCGCTAACTGCCGAACTGGAAAAACTGTTCGTGGTTCTGGAACATGCCCTCCCGGACCGGGAGCAGCTGTTGGAAATCGCCCGGGAGATCGCGACCGAGCCGGGTGAACTTCCCGAGGGCCAGGAACTGGAGTCCGTCTTGGATGCGGCCAGCGGGCTCAGTCGGTTTGAAGCAGAAGGGGCCTTTTCTCTCTCCCTGGTACGGGAGGGACGCATCAGTCCCGTAGCGATCTGGGAACTCAAAACCCAGACTCTCAAAAAATCAGGACTGTTGACACTGCATCGGGGGAAGGAACGATTCGACAGTCTGGGCGGCCTGGAATCCCTCAAGGAATTCACCCGCTCTGCACTACTCTCACCTCAACGCCAAAACCAGCACTTGCGACCGCGGGGCGTGCTACTCCTTTCTCCTCCCGGCTGTGGAAAATCTGCCTTCTGCAAAAGCCTGGGAAAAGAAGTTGGCCGCCCGGTGCTTATGCTGGACGTGGGTGCCCTGCTAGGTTCCCTGGTCGGAGAATCAGAGAAACGAACGCGTCAGGCACTGCAGATTGTCGATGCCATTGCACCGTGCGTGCTGATGATCGATGAGATTGAAAAAGCATTTGCCGGTGCCGGTAAGTCGGGTCAGACCGACAGCGGCGTTGCGTCCCGCCTGTTCGGCCAGTTTCTGACCTGGCTGAATGACCATACTTCGGATGTATTCGTCGTGGCCACCAGCAACGACATCTCCAGACTGCCACCCGAATTCGGCCGTTCGGAACGCTTCGACGGTCTGTTCTTTGTCGATCTGCCGAGACGGGAACAGAAAGACCGGATCTGGGCTCAGTACATCCATTTGTTTGACCTCGAGCCGAAACAGCCTCGCCCCGACGATACTGACTGGACCGGGGCAGAGATCCGCAGCTGCTGTCGACTGGCAGGACTGCTGCAGATTTCTCTGGTCGAGGCCCAGCAGAATGTGGTTCCAGTCGCGGTCACGGCTGCTGAGTCCATCCATCGTTTGCGTGAATGGGCCAGCGGCCGCTGTCTGGATGCCGATCGTCCGGGCATTTATCATGCACAGGATCTGAGAAAACCGTCCCGTCGGAACCTAAAACACCTGGCTTCAGTCAACTGAATCGAATGTCCCGGAAAGGAGCAATATGCTGAACCAAGCAGATATTACGCTCATCATCGCGGCATTGCAGTTCTGGGCAGAAGAAATGGATCCTGAGGACGAACAGTGTTTGAGGATCTATGCTGAGGCTACAGAGGCTGGGCAGGCCTGGACAACAGCGGAGATCCAGCAACTGCGATCGCGTCTGAAAACGGCCCACCTTAAGTACGTTGTTTCCAACGAATCGAGAACCGCGTTGCGAGACAGAGAATTACACTCCACATTCCAGAGAGCTTTCGAGGCCTGCAACAATCCTACCGATCTGGTCGGCACACTGCTGTTGCCAGAGGCCCCGCCCGAGATCTGATCAGACCCCGTCCATCAGCTCAGCCACGCTGATTCCCAGCGTATCGGCAATCCGCTCAATGTTCCGCAGGGCGACGTTCCGTTCGCCCCGCTCAAT
This sequence comes from Gimesia sp., assembly GCF_040219335.1. NCBI lineage: Bacteria > Pseudomonadati > Planctomycetota > Planctomycetia > Planctomycetales > Planctomycetaceae > Gimesia > Gimesia sp. Next base: position 10,390 of record NZ_JAVJSQ010000020.1, read on the forward strand.
CCCACCCACGTAGGTCCGGTCCAGCTCGCAGGCATAGGCAAAATTCTCCTGGGAATAGCCCTGTTCCTTGCGGAGTTCCCGCACCCGTTCGCCGAATCGCTTCAAAATGTCTTTGCGTTTTGCCATGCAGACATTTAACACTTGACAGCGACGATAAAACCACGGACTATAAGTATCATTCAGGTAGTCCACAATTGACTATGACAGCTGCGTTTTGGATACAGAACTGCAGCCCAGACAGGAGACAAATATGGAAAAAGTCACTCTGAGTGCGATCATTTTCCTGGTGATTCTGATCGCCATACTGTTTATTGCTCCCGAGGACGAGCCAGGCGTCGGTCCCCAGGGGAGTTCCGTTGAGATCAAACGCCATGCGTCTGACCTGCAGAACGTACACGATGTGAAAATCACTCCGGAAGGGGTGTTGCAGATGTCCTACCTTGATGAGACAGGTTTTCTGACCTCTCACCATTTCATCAACCTCAAGTCCGGTAACGTGATTCTCGTGGAAGACGAAGAATTCACACCAGAGCGGGTCATGCTGACTGACACCCTGCATGGGGGCTTGAAAGTCACGGTGGCCAAGTCATTGAACCTGAACCTGCCCCCGTCCACAGCGAAAACCCCGCTCAGCCCTCCCCCACGCTGACATTCGATCATTTAAAGAGACTCTGCTTCTCCTGTTGATGCCGTTCAGTCCTTTGGGGCTGGGCGGCATTTTTCATTTCCCACTTTCAAAAAAGGAGCATTATGAATCACTCTATTCTCGATGAACCACAGCCTGCCGCCTCCAGCGGCAGACCAGCCGAGCGACTTCGTACCACGATGGCGGCGGCCCGACTCAGTTTTACCTGGCTGGGCGTACGTAAGTCCCTCACGGCCGTCCAGAAAAACCAGGTCGCGGATTCCTTCGGTGCCGAGGGGAAATTTCTCTCGGCCGGAAAAAAACTACTGGATACGACGCATCCCGCCTTCAAAGCTGTCACGGCAGTCCGGGGACGGGCGGTCGCCTATTGGAAAGGAGTTTCGCTGCCTTATCCTGAAGCGGGTATTCGCCTGATCAGACAGTCAGAGATCACTGACTTTGATCAGCGGATGAGCGAATTCCAGGTGGAACTGGAAACAGCGGTACGCGAACTGGACCGGCATTTCGAAGAGCTCAGGTCGGCCGCCCGCATCCGCCTGGGTGATCTGTATGATCCCGCCGACTATCCCCACTCGCTGTCAGGCCTGTTTGCCATCGAGCATGATTTTCCGGCAGTGGAGCCGCCGAACTATCTCAAACAGCTGAACCCGGAAGTCTATGCCCAGGAATGCCAGCGGGTGCAGCAGCGATTTGATGAGGCCGTGCAACTGGCCGAACAGGCCTTCTTGGAAGAATTGGGACGCCTGGTCGAACATTTGACCGAGCGTTTGAGTGGTCAATCCGATGGCAAACCCAAGGTGTTCCGCGATACCGCGGTTTCCAACCTGACCGACTTCTTTGAACGCTTTCAGCAACTCAATGTCCGCTCCAATGCTCAGCTCGACGCACTCGTGGAACGCGCGCAGCAGATTGTGACTGGCGTTGCTCCACAGCAGTTGCGGGATAACGGGAATCTGCGGCAGCAGGTCGCCTCGCAACTCTCGGGAGTGCAGTCTTCCCTGGAGGGGCTGCTGCTGGATCGCCCCCGCCGCAATATCCTGCGGCGTGCGCAGTGAGGTGACCGCATGGAGCTGCTGATTACCCCGGAAGCAACCATCCGTTGCCTCTATGACGAGACACTGGAACTGACCGCGCTGGGGCAACTACAAATCCAACGGGGCTCCCACGTGGAGCCAACGGCAGACGGAAACTGGACGGCTGACCTTAGTCCGGTGAGTGGTCCCTCGCTGGGGCCTTTTCCCCGGAGATCAGAGGCCCTGGCAGCCGAGGTCGCCTGGCTTGAGCAGCACTGGCTGCTCAAGCACACGTAAACCGTACTGCCCTGTGAGCGCGGGGTGGTTGTGTAATTTCCCACGACCACCCGCGTGCGGTGGTCGTATTCTCTTTTCTTAAGGAGTGAACGATGACTCAACAGGACCTGGACCAGGCGGTGGCCGCAGCCACCGGTGAAGATGTGCGATCCATTCGGCAGCGGGGCTTCAGCCTCGCCAATCCGTTCAAGGTGAACTTTGATCCCGAGCCAGACCTGCGGCCGCCTCAGTCCGTGGACTGGGATGAGCTCAGTCTGCAGCAGAATGTAGCGTTGTTTGCCCAACGCTGTGGCCGAGTACCGGGGTTGATTTAGACCGTGGACTATCATCCTAAAGATACCCGAGAAGCCCAATTACTGGAGCACACTCTCCGTTCGATCAGTTTCTGGACTCTGGCCTGTCTGATTGCCGGCTGTTTTCTGGGCTGGCCGCTCTTGCTGGCTTTACCCGTCACGCTCTGGGGGATGTGGCAGTTTTACTTTCAGACCAACGAAGACTGATCTGGTCATTAACCATCTACTATTTGACAGGGAGTGCCTATGGTTCGAGCCAATCGTCCCCGGTTTTCGCCCGGCATGATTCTGGCGACACGCAACGCACTGGAACGATTACCACAGCATGAGATGCAGCGCGCCCTGGCCCGTCATCTTGCCGGTGACTGGGGCGACTGCTGTCCTGCGGATGCGGAAGCCAATGATGCCGCTTTACTGAACGGTGATCGACTGCTGTCGGTTTATCACACGGCGGACCAGATCAAGTTCTGGATCATCACCGTCGCAGACCGGTCCGCGACCAACATTCTGTTACCCGAAGACTACTGACCTCTTCACTGACCACAGCGAATGAATTCTTACTCAAACATCCAGGAGAAAAGTATGCAAATTCTATTTATCAACAATGACGGTTCCGGGTTTGCTGACCAGATTGAAATCAGTGCCGGCCTGAGTGTGGCGGCGCTGTTTCAGCAGCGACTGCCTCATGGACGTCCACAAGACTACCTGATCCGTGTCAATCGTCAGCCAACGACTGCCAACTACATCCTGCAGGAAGGTGATCGTGTTTCGATCACTCCCACGAAGATTGAGGGGGCGGCACGATTGCCCCTGTTACCGCTCGTCTGTTTTCTCTTGTCCCGGTTGAAAGGAGCCCTATGGGAGCCCGACAACGACTCAACAGTCTCTATTTCTACATTATCGTGATCGTCTCAGCGTCGATCGGCGGGGCCACCGATTCATGGCTTGTCTTCTGGATCAGTGTCGGCGTCATGGCAGCAAGTATGCTGCATGGGGGTGAGATTCGTCCCCACAGTCGATCCAGCAAACCGTTTCGCCGACGTCGCTGAGTCATCACTGTCGTTTCGAATTTAATTCCATCAAAGAGACCACCTGTGAAATCGGGTGGTCTCTTCAGTTTAAGGAGTCTGTTATGCACCAAGATCAGGAGTCGCGGCATTGGCTCCGCGTGGCTCGGGAGGTCGCGGCACGGTATGTCGTAGTCGCATCCCGGCAGGAACGACTGCCACCGGTTCCACAGGATGCCTGGCTCAGAGTGAATCGCTGGGAGCGTCTCTATCAGAAAGCCTGTTTGAAACAGTATCCGGTTGCCAGCCAACGCTGTCGTGAAAGGTTCCAGCTGGCACTGACTTCGGCTATCCGTGAGTGGGCGACTTACCGCGACGGACTGCTGCAAAATCAGGTTACCACGACCGTACCCTCGCTACGCGAGATTGATGCTGAACTCCGTGCACTCTCCTCCGAGTTTGAAGCAGTGTGGATCGACTGGGATGAACGGGAGATTGTCGTTCAGACGCCGTCCATCATCTTGGAAGGCATCGATCTGGGTTGCTTTGAGATCCGGCTCCGCTGGAGTGAGCTCGGAGAGCCGCAACCCTTCCGGGTCGTCTCCCTGGCGGAAACCGGAGACGACGATGTCCATCATCCGCACGTGCAGGCGGATACCCTTTGTGAGGGGGAAGGTAAGGTCCCCATCAGCAGGGCTCTGGCCGAGGGGCGGATCGGTGATTTCTTTCTGTTGGTCCAGCAGATCCTGCACACGTACAACTCGGGTTCAGCTTACGTCCCGCTGAGTCGCTGGTACAGTCTCGAGTGTGCCGACTGCGGTGACTCTGTTTCGCGCAATGAGAGTCACACCTGCTCGATCTGTGAGCAGACCACCTGCGGTTATTGCAGGCGGGGCTGTGCCCGTTGTGGGAACGCCCTCTGTTCCAGTTGCGCTGATCGCTGCGAATCGTGTAACGAAATCTTTTGTCGCAGCTGCCTGTCGACCTGTGCTTCCTGCAGTGAATGCTGCTGTCACTCCTGTCTCTGTTCTGAAACCTGTCCTGCCTGTCTCGAAGAAAGTGAGGAAGATTCCCATGCCCCATCCGAAGACTCATCCACTAACCCATCGCCTGCTGCATCGTCCGCGTCGGAAGCGTCCCCAGCGCAGGAAACGTCGCCTGTTGAAATTCAGCCCGTATGCCTGGGCCAAGCTGATCTACCTACGTGATCGCGGAACCACCGAAGTGGGCGGGTTCGGGATTACCGATCCCGGGCAGCCCCGGTTCGTCAAAGACATCGTCCTGGTCAGCCAGTCCTGCACCGAAGTCACCGTCGCTTTCGACGATACGGCAGTTGCCGATTACTTTGACGATCAGATCGACGCTGGTCGGCATCCCGAGCAGTTTGCCCGGATCTGGATTCACACGCACCCTGGAAATTCTGCGGAGCCGAGCGGCGTCGATCACGAAACCTTTGCCCGCGTGTTTGGCAACTGTGACTGGGCTGTGATGATGATCCTGGCCCGAAATGGAGCAACCTATGCCGAGCTGAAACGGACAGGTCACCCCCAGCCAGAGCCGCTTTCCGTGGGGATTGATTTCCGGGATGAATTTACGGGCAGCAACCAGGCGGCCTGGGAGGGGGAATACCTGCGGTGTGTGCAGGCAGCCCCCATGCCCCCCATCTGGGACATGGATTTCCTGCCCGGTGACGAACCTTATCTGTCCGAACAATGGCCCTGGCTCCCCATCTGAGGGGCCAGGTGCCGAATGTTGTTTATATAACACTTTTTAAAAGGAAAGCAAAACTGATGAATAAAACTCTGGATCGTTTTGAACGTCAGTCGGAACTCGTCCCCGCTGAAAAACTTCGCTCCTTAACGGTGACCATCATCGGTGTAGGGGCCATCGGCAGGCAGGTGGCCCTGCAGTTGGCGTCTCTGGGAGTGCGTCGGCTGCAGCTGGTGGATTTCGACCTGGTCGAACCCACGAATATCACCACGCAGGGATACTGCATCGCAGATCTGGAACAGTCGAAAGTCGAGGCCACGGCCCGGGCGGTGCGGGCGATCGATGCTGACATGAATGTTGAAACCATAAATGATCGTTTTCGGCCGGGGTGGGCAACGGGAGAAGTCGTCTTCTGCTGCGTCGACTCAATCAGCAGCCGGTCTGCCATCTGGAGGACGCTCCGTGATCAGTGCGCGTTCTGGTGTGACGGACGCATGAGAGGCGAGGTTCTGCGTGTTCTGACAGCCGTGGACTCACCATCCCGCACACACTACGACACTGCGCTGTTTCCCCAGGCGGAAGCACAGACCGGGGCCTGCACATCCCGCAGTACGATCTATACCGCCGGTATCGCCGCAGGGCTCATGCTGCATCAGCTGACGCGCTGGTTGCGGCAACTACCTGTGGACCGCGATCTGTCGCTGAATTTACTGGCTGGTGAAATATATCTTCAAGGTGATCAGTAACCACAATATAATACCCTCAACAACGGCGTTATTCTGAACTTTTGGTGTTTCCGAACACATCATCTCTTTTATAACCCAGAGATTAAGCAACCGTTATCGAGATGATTATCTCTCAATAAAAATACTTAAATTCATGTCAGAGGACTTTCTGTGAGTGGAAATCATTTTGAAAATTCTGATTCAGCGTTTGCACCATTACCCAGGCCTCAATTCCAGTTACGCTCACTTCCGCCAGGCATGCGATGGGAAGTGACAAGGCGTCATCCCATTTATCAGAACTTCTGGAATGATGCCTCTCTCACACAAATAACTGATCCACAAGAGCTAAGTTTAAGACAGTTAGTGAACGAGGGCAGGCTTGCAATGCTGGCAATGATTGGATTTAGCGGCGATCCCATCTCGCCGGAAACTGAATTCACTGAACTAGATTCAGAGACACTCCCATCCTGGATGAGTGGTGCTATTCAGCCCATTAGTTTCAGAGGACTGACTGGCTTACTTCTCGCCTACCTTCCAGAGGATGTTATCCAACAGATTGCTGAGCTCTTTCAATCAGATTCGGGTGCAGAAGAAGATCACCGTATTGAATCATTGTTACGATTACATGAAATTCCCGCTCCATTTCTCGATCAGTACCCCGATGAATTAATATTATCAGTCTCGCCAACCGCATCAGTCAGAAACCTGACTGATGACATGAGCGCTGTGCTTGAATCTTTTCGCCGGGAACGGAATATTTCAGCCAGAAGAAATAGAGAGGATTTATACTCTTCTTATCTTCAGGTGTGGGATCTGCGTGAAGGTTGGGAGAGTGGCACGTATGTATCTGGGCGTGAAAGAAGGCTGACTGACATTGCTGCTGAACTGCAGGAAAGTCTTACTACCATTCACAATTGGTATAAGCGTGCTTTTGAGTTGATTACAGGTCACCGCTATAGCCCCGAACATTGGTTCCGTGTATTTGGACCACTGAAATTCATCGACTTTGAAGGTGTACTGGAGCTTGGCGAAATATTGCTGAGACGTCCCCGTCGATCCCCAACTCCGCGAGCGATAACTGATACTGCGTCATCTTCTGAAGAACGTGATGGTATCCTGTCTCAGCAATCAACGGAGGATGATTTCGAAGTTCTCGATATGCGGATGGATTTGAGAGAACTGTTAGCTATGGACCTGACTGATGAAGAACTCGCCGAGCGATTTGGTGCTGATAAGATTAACTTGATCAGGGAATATCGACGGCGTTTTGGAGACCGGCCGGGCAGCTAAAAAATAACGTATGCACTATTTGGTAACAGGGAAAAATTAGAGAGCTTTTAATTTCCCTTAATATGCACCAGGTGTATACATGGCCAACTCAGATACATCCGATCTCCTGAGTATCGAAGAACTTAGCACTATCATTTCACTGTCAATCAGCACCATCCGCCGCCGGATCCGCGACGGTAGCATCCCGGCCATCCAGCCAGGCGGTAAGGGAACGAAGCTGCTTATCCCCAAGGAGTGGGTTAACCAGCAAGCCACTATTTCGAAATCCTCTCGCCTGGAACCGTCAAGTTCCGGGCGACACCAGCGTATATGCATCTCTGGTCCGACACCCCGCTGGAAGAAATAAGCACATACTACTATCAATAAACACGGAGATTATATGCCAAAACCACGACAAAATGAGATACACGATTGCAAGTACTTCCGATGGAAGATTCTGCAACGAAACGAAATCTACTATGCCGACGGTCGCTCCAATACTCAGAATCTGGGCCGGCACTCGCTGGGAACACGTGACCGTGATGAAGCTCTGGAGAACCTCGACCAACTCGACCTGATTAAGGCCATTGATCTGGGGCTTGCCGACCGCACTCTGTTGGAGCAACACACTTCCCTGTTAACAATCGCCGAGGGCAGGGCAGTCTATGAAGAACATTGCAAGCGTCCGGTGATTTCTGGCGGTCCCCGGCCAGCGACCCGCAAACGCTATCGAGCAGTCCTCGATAAGTTTGATGAGTTTTGCAAAGCCAAAGGGAAGAACTATTGGAATGAGCTTAATCGACGCGTGATGGATGAATATGCAACCTGGCTGCATGAGAAACAGGACTACGCATATCAGACCTTGTATCTGGAACTGACAACGCTCAAGCAAATACACAAATACCTGATCGAGGACAACCGGCTTCCAGCGGAGTTGCGTTTTCAGTATCCGATACAAAAAGAAACGGATTCTTCAACTTACTGTTGGACAAAGCAAGAGGTGGAAGCCATGTTGAAGCTCTGTAGCAAGAAAAAGCTGTTCTGGCTACGACACGTGTTGATCGGTTTGGTTACGACCGGGATGCGAATCAGTGAACTGGCAGGCCTGATGTGGAAAGACATTGATCTGCAACGACAGATCATCCTGCTGGCCGACGAGAGCCGTCGTCGAGATGCAGCAACTAAGAATCGGAGAACTACAAAAAGCGGTAAGAGTCGTAGCTTCCCGATTCATCCGGACCTGATGGATGTGCTGATTGCGATTGACAAACATCAAGATGGACTGGTCTTTCATGGCCCACTTGGTGGTAAGATCAAGCCGGACACCATTCGTAACATATTAATTCGGGAAGTGCTTGAGCCGTTATCCGAAACGTTTCCTGCTGAACCAGGGAAGGCCAGATTTCAAGACGGACGGTTGCATTCCTTTCGGCATTACTTCTGCTCTGTCTGTGCCAATAATGGGACACCGGAACGGGTGCTGATGAACTGGCTGGGGCACAGCAGTAGCAGGATGGTGAAACGCTATTACCACCTACACGATGAAGAGTCGTTGAAGCAGATGCAGAAGATTACATTCGTTTGAGTAGTTTTAACGGGCAGCAGTGAGCTGCCCAGTATTAACCCTTTTTATGAAACAGGGACAGTCAGTTCCTGACCAGAATTGTGAGACCTGATACCTCTTCTCAACAGTATCTGATTGACACAGTCTTGGCACAGTTGACTGTGTCAATGAAAATGGTCGTTGTAAGCTACTATAATTCAAGTGCTTACAACGACCATCTAATTGGATACGGAGAGAACGGGATTCGAACCCGTGGAACCGTTTGCACGGCTCACCGGTTTAGCAAACCGGCGCATTCGGCCACTCTGCCATCTCTCCTGACTGTACCGGCTGCTGAAAACAGAGCCGATTCAGCACTCTTTATGCTGTTTTTCCCGTGGAATGTCAACGTTTGAAGCTCTGAATATGCAGAGACTTCCGTAAATTAACATCGCGGGAAGAGGGAGTGTATCAAACCAAATTCTCAGCTGCAATAGTTTCGGCCCCCTGGAGATGCGAAAGCAGGGGATCTTGAACTGAGAAACTGGTATCCCAGCCATAATCGCGAGAACCGGATTGGACACTCACAGGACAGCCCGGGTTCGCGCAGGGAAGCTAACCCTGAAACTGATCACAATTACACATCCTGCTATTTAAGACCGAATGTAATTCTCCAGCGCGGTCTGCCAGTCCGGAATCTCAAACCGGGTCACCTGCTCGAGGTGGGAGCAGTCGAGGACACTAAATCGGGGGCGGTCGGCTGCGGCGTTATATTGTTTGGTGGTAATGGGCTGTGTTTCGACTTCGATCCCGGCGATCTCGAACAGGGTCCGTGCCAGTTCATACCAGGTCGTCTGTCCGCGGTTGGTCACGTGGTATAAGCCGTACTGCTCAGTCGCGATCAGTCGGGCGAGTGCTTCGGACAGATCGCGCGTGCTGGTGGGTGTGCAGTGCTGATCGTTAATGATGGAAAGGGAATCGCGTTCCTGTCCCAGCCTGAGCATGGTTTCGACAAAGTTGCCATTTCCGGTTTTGCCAGCTTTCCCATACAGGCCACAGGTTCGAATGACATAGTGCTGAGGGCAGAGTGCACGGACAAAATACTCTCCTGCCAGTTTACTCAAACCGTAGGCACTGACGGGGCCGGGGGCATCCTGTTCCCGGTAAGCCTGCTCCCGCGACAGATCCAGCCCGAAGACATAATCGGAACTGATCTGCATCAGGGCGATCTGGTGCTGCTGACAGTAGAGAGCCAGATTGCGGGGTCCGAGTGCATTCACTGCGTAAGCGACTTCCGGTTCCGATTCCGCGAGGTCCACCTTGTTATAGGCGGCGGTGTTGATCACCAGTTCGGGAGCTGTCTGAGCGAGGGCATCAGCGATACTGGCAGCATTTTCAATCGAAATCTGCTGATGTGTCAAACCGGAGACCTGGTGACCTTCTCCCGCCAGACGGGTAGTGAGGTCCTGTCCCAGCTGTCCCCGTGAACCAATGACTGTAATTTTCATCTTGAATCGCGTCCTTTGCTGAATCAGGCAGATGACTGGGAATCAGAGGAATTGAGCGGAGCCACAAAGTGAATCTGCCTGGCGACCTCCTGAAAACCGAGTGAAGTATAGAGATGATTGCCTACGGCGTTCTGTTCCAATGTTTCAATTTTTGCCAGGGAGAGCCCCAACTCTCTAAAATGTGACAGGGCGTATTCGAGGAGTTTGCGTCCCATCCCCTGTCCGCGGCATTCCGGGACAAAGGCCATGTTAGGAATGTAGCCGATGCCTGCTTCCGGATCATGCCAGGTGGAAATGTAGCCGACGATTTTGTCATCCAGTTCGGCGACAAAAATCCCTGTGGGTTCCCGTTCGGCGTCAGCAGCCACGTGTCCGGCTTTGCGCCATTTCCAGTCGTGCCCCTGAATCAAACCGTATCTCTGCTCGATCCCCTGATCAATGGAGACTCCCTGAAATGCTTCGACGGTAATTGCTTTCAGCGTGTCCAGATCGGTGGGCTGATAGGGACGGATTTTCATATCTCTCGATCAAACTCATGAGGGGTTGGCGAAACTGTGAATCGTGACTGACGTCGAGCTTCCGTGTATGCTATGATGTAGCTGTGAAAATTGAAAGGTGAGTGGAAAAACTGTTTTTCCCATCCCTTCTCAACGACAAAACCATGCGGCCTGACAGGAAATGTTGAATGTCCGATACGGCGATTTATACCGCTGAACAATTTATGGATGCCCGAATCGAGCTCCCCGATTCCGGACGCTGGACCGAACTGGACCAGGGGCAGATCATTAATCTGGATGCTCCTGATATCGAGCACGGTACGATTGTGCTCAACATCTCGAAGGTACTCTCCCGCTACCTGCATGAGCGGCGGGAAGGATCCGCGACATTCGAACTGGGACTGATCGTCAAACGCGATCCTGATACGGTGCGGTTTCCTGCTGTAAGCATTTATAAGAGTGGCGGGCAATTTGATGAGACAGACAAGGCGATGACAGAACGCCGCCCGGATGCCATCATTGAAATTGCCTCGACTAACCCGCGCCGCTCGGGGATGAAAGCGCATGTCGACGACTATGTCTCCTGGGGAGTGCCGCTGATCTGGGTCATCGATCCCCCGGAAAAAGAAGTGCTGGAATATCGAACTGCGAGCGGCAGCGAAGTGATTGACATCAATGGTAAAATCACGGGGGGCGACTCCTTACCGGAATTCGCGATGAGTGTGCGAGACTTGTTTGCCGAACCGGATTGGTGGTAAGTTAACGACTGAGAGACCGTAAGTATTCGTTTTATTTCGACTTCTGCTGAAACCCGGATGCTCGTTTCAGCGAACAGTCATCAACAGTCAAGGATAATTCAGGGATGCCTAAGGCACATTATGACGTGGCAGTGATTGGTACCGGCCCCGGTGGAGAAGGGGCTGCAATGCAGGCCATTAAACAGGGGAAATCGGTGATCTCGATCGAAAAGTTTGTCGAGATCGGCGGAAACTGCACGCACAAGGGTACGATCCCCAGTAAAGCCTTACGGTATTCCATCCTGCGGATGTCGGAGATCAACGGCTACATGCGGCAGATGGGACGGGCCGGGATGGTCTTTGACCTGGAATTCCCTGAGCTCCGCAAGACGGCTGCCTCCGTGATTCAGAAGCAGGTCGGTATGCGACGGATGTTTTATGAACGAAATGGCGTCGACCTGGTAGAGGGAGAGGCCCGGTTCCTGGACCCACACCACATTCATATCGAAACGCCCAACGGGCTGACCGAAGAAATTTCGTTCGACTATGCCGTGATCGCAACCGGATCGCGCCCCTACAGACCTGACGATATTGATTTCAGCCATCCCCATATTTTCTGCAGCGATACAATTCTGGATCTCGATTTTACCCCTCGCTCGATCAGTGTCTACGGAGCAGGGGTGATTGGTTGCGAATACGCGTCCATGCTGCGGTCGATGGGGATGAAGGTCAACCTGGTCAATACACGCAGCTCGCTGCTGGACTTCCTGGATGACGAAATCAGCGATGCCCTGAGTTATCACATGCGCGAGAGTGGGGTACTGCTGCGTCACTGTGAGCATTACGAATCGATAGAAGGAACCGATGACGGAGTGATCATCAATCTGCAGTCGGGAAAAAAACTGAAAACCGACATCATGCTGTTTGCAGCAGGACGTACAGGGAACTCGGAACACCTTGGTCTGGAAACCCTGGAGATCGAGCCTGACTCCCGCGGACAGATTGCTGTCAACGATGACTTCCAGACAACGCAATCCCACATTTACGCCGTCGGTGATATCATCGGTTATCCGTCACTGGCGAGTGCCGCTTATGTACAGGGTAGGTATGCCGCCAGCCATCTGGATAACGGCGAATGCGAGCGGGCCCTGATCCGGGATATTCCGACCGGGATTTATACCAGCCCGGAAATCAGCTCCCTGGGCAAGACCGAACGGGAACTGACTGAAGCCAAAATCCCTTATGAAGTCGGGCACTCGATGTTCAAACACCTGGCACGCGCCCAGATCATGAACTGTCCGACCGGAATGCTGAAGTTGCTGTTCCATCGCGAGACCCTGGAAATCCTGGGGATCCACTGCTTCGGGCCGAATGCTTCGGAAATTATTCACATTGGCCAGGCCATCATGTCACAGCCCGGTGAGGCTAATACGCTGCTATACTTCATAAATACGACCTTCAACTACCCCACGATGGCGGAAGCGTATCGAGTGGCTGCATTGAATGGGTATAACCGCCTGTTCTGATACTGGTCGGAATCGACTGCAAACATCTCCGTGCCTGAATACAGGAGGGCGAGATATGGACGGGAAACAAAGTCAGACGGGACGTCGAATCCTGAAAGTGGCTTTGTTCCTGCTCCTGGTCTGCGGTGCGGTCTTCCTGTTACTGCAAGTGCGAGATGCGCAACAGGCGGCTTTTAATTCGACTGTTAAATGCCAGTTGGGACAGGTCGCTTTGGGAGAGGATAATTATCAAGACCTTAACGGGAGTTCGGTCTTTGAAGCGGCCTTAGAACAGGATATCAGCTGGCGGGAGTTGATGGCGAACAGCTTCGAGGAATGGCAGGAGACCATCAAGGGAACGGGATCTGACCGTACGGTCCCCAGCTACCTCCGCACCAGAAAGCCTCCCAGTCTGGCCTGGTTTGATGCGGAGAATGCGGTTCCCTCCGATTACCTGACCTGCCTGCATGCTATCAGGCTTTCCGAGAAGTCCGAGAAAAATGAACCGGTCTGGCTCATCGCCTATGTACCACAGCGGCCCATTCAATGGTTGTCAAAGGATGATCTCTCGCTGGAGGCGTTTGAGAGTGTCGTTCATTCGGATACGAAACAACGAATCTCCTGTCTGATTCCCCAGGAAGGCCGCACGGTTCAACGCGACCGTTTATTCAAAATAATCGAGGCAGCCAGAGCGGGCGAAACGGTGGAAATCATCTCCAGGAAACGTTAGTCGGTTCAGGCTCCTGTCTTATTTCCTTTCCTTGAGTGACCTGCGGCGGCTATAATCGGCGTTCGATCATATCATTCATGACTTTCTACAAGGGGAAACTAATGGGTCGCGCGCTCCTCGGTTTGATGTTGCTGTTGTCTTTGATTTTGTGCGGTGAAACACACGTCGAGGCTGCGGAGACGGAACGGCCGAATGTGCTGTTTATCGCCGTGGATGACCTGAATGACTGGATCAGCTGCCTGGGCGGACATCCGGACTGTAAGACACCGAACATCGACCGGCTTGCGTCCCGGGGACTGCTGTTTACGAATTCGCATTGTGCCGCACCTGCCTGCAATCCTTCGCGTGCTGCGTTACTGACGGGGATCCGCCCATCCAGTTCGGGCGTTTATCTGAATTCTCAGCCCTGGCGTCCCGTGATGCAGGACGCCGTGACGCTGCCTCAACATTTTCGCAATCATGGCTACCAGTCGATTGGTTCAGGCAAAATCTTTCATGGACGATATAACGACTACGGATCGTGGGATGACTATCTGAAACAGACCAGTGATCCCCAACCGACGCAGGCCGTGCTCAAGGATCCACACTCTCGGGCCGGTACGATTATCTGGGGTATGCTGGAGGCACAGGACCAGGAGATGAGCGATTATAAGATGGCGAATTACGCCATTGATTTTCTGAGCAAGCCTGACCAGAAACCTTTCTTCCTGGCGTGCGGCATTTATCGGCCGCATATGCCCTGGCAGGTACCACGGAAGTATTACGACATGTATCCCCTGGACAAGATTCAGCTTCCCAATGTTCCAGAACACGATCTGGATGACATTCCGCCAGCCGGCGTGCGGATGGCGAAACCAGGCGGAGATCATGCCAAGATTCTGAAGACCGATAACTGGCGGTATGCCGTGCAGGCTTACCTGGCCAGTATTGCCTTTGCGGACGTGCAGGTGGGCCGAGTGCTGGACGCACTGGATGCGAGCCCGTATGCAAAAAATACGATCGTCATTCTCTGGGGTGATCACGGTTGGCACCTGGGAGAAAAGAAACACTGGCGGAAATTCTCCCTGTGGGAAGAAGCGACCCGGGCTCCATTAATGATGGTTGTTCCGGGAGTGACTCAGGCAGGCACCAAATGTGATCAGGCAGTAGATTTTATGAATATCTACCCGACACTGTGCGAACTGTGTGAGCTCCCGCGCGGCGATCATCTGGATGGCATCAGCATGGTTTCATTGCTGAAAGATCCCGCGCATACGTGGGAACGTCCGGCGCTAACCACACATGGGCGATTGAACCATGCAGTGCGGGACAACCGGTATCGGTTGATTCGCTACCAGACTGGCGATGAAGAGTTGTACGATCACAGCCAGGATCCCATGGAATGGAAGAACCTGGCTGACGATCCCCAGTATGCGGAAACCAAACAACGGCTGGCAAAATGGTTCCCGGAGAAAAATGCTCCCGATGCACCGCATGATGCATCACTGGGACAGGGAAAGAAGAAGAAACAGCAGCAGGGTAAGGGCAAGTCGAAAAAGAAACCGGCCCAACCCTGAGCATTGCTGTTATTCTTCTTTTTTACCGCGTGTTTTTTCCAGCATGTCCGCGAGTTCGTCGACGGTCACGACATCATCTTTGTTCTGGTCAGCCCGGAAGAAGACGGGAAGTTCCACCAGGGGAACTTCTGATTTTTCCAGCTGACCGTTCTTATTTTTGTCGCGTTTTAAAACCAGACGGAAAGCAACTGCCTGGGCACGGTTTTCCGCTTTGGCTTCCTCCCGGGGAACCGCGACATTGAAATAGCCGATCATCATTTCATTCCAGGTCTGATCACCCCAGTAAACCGGTTTATCGGGATCCGGGTTGGATAGATTACTGTCCGAATTATTAAAGTGCGCGACACAATGGATGTAGTCGCCGGGCTGAAGTGGAATCGGCTTTTCAATCTTGTAGGCAGTCTGCCAGTTGAAATCAAAGGCAGGCACGTCGAGTAAAACCTCGCCCGGTCCATCCGGAGTTTTCCGCAATTCATAGCGGAACGATTTGCCGCGAAGGTGCATGTGAGGCATGAAGCCCAGCAGGAGCATATTGCGGTCGCTGGGAGGGGAAGTGCCTTCAATTTTAAAATTGTCGTCGTTGGCATTGATGGGGAATTTGCGTCGGGTGAACTCATGATTGAGCACATGCGCGGTCATGACCTGATGCGTGACTTTGGATTCATCGGTAAAGACCAGGCCGACTTTGCTACGATCTTCCTGTTCGGTGCCGATGGGAGTGTAGTGCATTTGAAAGACCAGCTTGGAACCGGCGGGAACTTTCTTGGCCATCCCCTCGGGCAACATGACTTCCCGTGAACCGGGTACATAACCGACGAGGAACTGATCGCCTTCACCAAACACGCGAACCCGTTTTCCCTGAGGGGGTCGCGCGAAGACGAGAATATGATGCACGACCGCCCGGTTGCCGGGCAGGGCTTCTGCACCGGTGAGCCATTTGTCTTCCTTAAAGCCGGGATCGACGGTGAAATACTGATATTTGACGCCCCGTTTGCCTGCCTGTGCCGGGACCTTAAATGGTTTCTCATCCATGTAGAAAACGGCATCCGGCCTCTGAGGCAGTTTCCAGCCGGTCACGTATGTGCGTGGTTCGGGCAGCTCTTTGGGATTCCCCTCGGGAGCACCGTTTTCCACCCACTGGTAGATGAGCTCTTTTTCCTCTTTGGTCAGGCTGCGATCGTTGGCGAATTTTCCGTGAGCGGGGTCGGCGTGCCAGGGGGGCATCCGCTGATCGCGAACGACCTCAGCAATGGTTTCGGCCCAGCCAGCCACTTCTTCGTATTCGGTCAGTTCGAACGGCGCGATTTCACCTTGTCGATGGCACTCGACACAATGCTTCTGCAACAGGCGTGCGATCTGATTAGAATACGTGACGCTGCTGTTGGAATCCGGTTCCCGGATGCGTCCAATAAAACAACCCAGCGGTTTCGTGGAAGCGACACTGACAGGTTTCCCGGCGAGCAGTTCCGTGATCGCAATTTTCAGGTCCTGGCGTTTGGGTTCGTCGCGAATGTAACCAACGCCATACTGATCGTCGACACGACCGTGGTAGCGAACTGTTCTCGACTGATCGAGCAGAAAGATTTCCGGGGTCCGCACTGCACCGATCTGATCAGCCACGTGGTTGCCCGGATCTTTGAGCACGGGGAACTTGATTCCATGCTTGCGGGCATACGCGGCGATTTCGGTTAGCGAGTCCTGCTGGTTGGACATAATGGCATAAAAGGTTACGCCCTGGATCTCGTATTCGTCAGCCAGTTTCTGCAGACGATCGCCGTAGAGTTTGGCCAGCGGACATTCGGTTCCCAGAAACGCCAGGACGACCAGTTTCTGGTCGCGGGCGTCTTCCAGTTGCACCTGTTTGCCTCGAAAATCCTGCAATTTGAAGTTGTCGACCGATTTGCCCACCAGCGACTCTGTGGGCTCGGCCAGAAGAGTAGAAGTGAACAGCAAGCAGGACAGGAAACCCGGTATTAGACGATAGAAGCCTCTCATTCGACCTTGAACTCCCCTCTCGACTCAGATTTAATGATGGGCGCTGGTTAAGTCTGCGAAATGGTTCGACGCGAATTGAACCCTCAAGATACACCAGAGTAGTGGCCTTCGTAGATAGAAATACTGTCAAAATACGAAGAAGCACTAATATTAATTCTCCCTTGCCCGGTAATACCCATGTGCGGCCGATTCTGTTTCAGAAATCCAGGGAAAGAATTTTGTTTTCCATTATACAATAGATCAGTATCGGGGTAAATATCAGTGATAGTCGGGCTGGGAACAGACATCGTCGAAATTTCACGCATCGGTCAAATGATTGAGCGGCATGGAGATACCTTTCTCAAGCGTGTCTTCACGGAGAGTGAAAACGAGTACTGCGGCACCAAGAAGAACAAGGAGCAGCATTACGCGGGACGATGGGCAGCCAAGGAAGCAGTCATGAAGACGCTGGGTACTGGCTTTGTGAAAGGCATCGGCTGGAAAGAGATTGAAGTGGTTAACCTGAAGAGTGGGAAGCCGACCATTGTGATCTCCGGAGGCGTAGAACAATACGCGGGAGAACTGGGAATCGAGGAGATTCTGATCACGATCTCCCACAGCCGGGAATTTGCGACAGCCACGGCAATCGCTGTCGGAAAAATGCCGCTCGCCTGAAGTGCTGAGATCAGCTCTGCTTAAGACTCAGAATTTTTTCGATGTGCGGCAGCTGGTGTTTCTCGAGATGATCGACGAGCGTGGCCGGTGTTTCATCGGAAATGATCAGATCGCGGTATTTCGGTTTAATGAATTCGGTTTCGATACAATGCTCGACCAGATTCAGAAGCGGATCATAGAAACCTGAGGTGTTGAGCAGTCCGATCGGCTTGAGATAGATGCCGAGTTGAACCCAGGAGACAACTTCGAAGAGTTCTTCGAGAGTGCCGAAGCCGCCCGGCATCGCGATGAACGCGTCGGAACATTCAGCCATTTTCGCTTTGCGGGTATGCATGTCTTCCACGACGTGCATTTCTTCCACTCCCGGATGGAGCAGTTCCCGGGTAGCCAGTTGTCTCGGAATAACGCCGATCACTTTACCGCCGGCTGCGAGTACGGCGTCTGCAATGATGCCCATCAGTCCTACGCTGCCGCCGCCGTAAACCAGCGTGATGTTTCGTTCGGCCAGCAGACGTCCCAGTTCCTGAGCTGACGCATGATATTGAGGATCACTGCCTGACTTCGAACCGCAGAATACGCAGATGCTGTTGATCTTACTCATGTCCCGGTTCCATCAGCTGACTGATCGTTGTCTGAGACAGGCTCTTCCTTGTCTTTTTCGGCGGTTTTATTTTCCGCACTGTTATCAACGAACGTTCCCGGTTTGATCTGCGGGCCACGCTGATGCTGCTTGAGAATCGACTGAAGCTGATCCATATCCATGACTTCGCATTCAAGCAGTTCCTGGGTCAGGTGCTCGAGCAGTTCCCGGCGTTCATCCAGAACCTCGTAGGCGATCTTCGCGCATTGATCGATGATCCGCCGGATTTCCAGATCGATTTCCCGCAGTGTGTTTTCGCTGTGAACGCTTTCGGAACCTGAGGAGGTATCACCGAGGAAGGGAGACCGACGGGTTTCGCTGTAATGTACGCGTCCCAGTTTGGCGCTCATACCAAACTCCGTCACCATACGGCGGGCGAGGTCGGTGGCCCGCTGCAGGTCGTTTTGAGCACCGGTGGATGTTTCCTGATAGATAATTTCTTCGGCAGCGATGCCTCCGAGGAGCACGCAGATGCGGTTTTCCAGTTCGCTCTGGGTGACCAGCTGTTTTTCTTCTTCGGGTCGTTGCAATGTATAACCGAGGGCACCGAGACCACGGGGTACGATCGAAATCTTGTGCACCGGATCCACATTGGGCAGCGAACAGGCTACCAAGGCATGACCACATTCGTGGTAAGCGACCCGGTTCTTTTCGTCTTCGTGAATCAGGCGGGTTGATTTTTCCAGACCGGCGACCACGCGTTCTACGCCTTCTTCGCATTCCCGCATCGTCACTGCTTCTTTGTTATTACGGGCAGCGAGCAGGGCAGCTTCATTGATCAGGTTGGCCAGATCCGCACCGACGAAGCCGGGGGTAATTTTGGCGATGTGCTGCAGGTTGACCGACTCATCCATTTTGACTTTGGCACTGTGGACTTTGAGGATGGCTTCGCGGCCGCGAACATCGGGACGGTCGACCAGGACGTGTCGGTCAAAACGACCGGGACGCATCAAGGCGGGGTCCAGAGTTTCGGGACGATTGGTCGCTCCCATGACGATCACACTCTGATCGGAGCCGAACCCGTCCATTTCGACGAGCAGGGCGTTGAGTGTCTGTTCGCGTTCATCATGACCGCCGGGCATGCCGCTGCCACGCGTTTTACCCAGGGCATCGAGCTCATCTATAAAGATGATGGCCGGTGAGCGCTGAGCTGCCTGCTGGAACATATCCCGCACGCGGGCGGCACCGACGCCGACAAACATTTCGACGAAGTCGGACCCGGAAAGTCCGTAGAAGGGAACTCCCGCTTCGCCAGCAACGGCTTTGGCGAGCATGGTTTTACCGGTTCCCGGAGGTCCGACAAGCAGCACCCCTTTAGGGATCCGGCCTCCGAGAGCCTGATACTTGGCAGGCGTTTTCAGGAACTCGACGACCTCACGGAGTTCTTCGACGGCTTCTTCGATCCCGGCCACATCGTTGAATGTGACTTCGATATCATCCTGGGCGTACATCCGTCCGCGACTACGACCGAAGGACATCGGCGACCCTGCGCCTCCCATCCTCCGGAAGAGATAGATGACGAAGATGAGCAGAACGACCGGAAAGAAGAGTACCGCAATCAGCGATTCCCACTCGGAAGGCCGACTCTCAGAGTCGACGATAATGCTTTTGTTTTCGAGCTTGGTCTGCAGTTGTGCGCGGGCTTCCTGCGGAATCCCCCAGACCGGGATGTAATAATTTTTAGTTGTGTTGGCGAGTGTCCCTTTTTCGGAGCCTTCCTGTTTCGGCTGATCCTGGAACACGATGTAGTCAGTGCCGAACTTCAACTCATGGACGTTGGTTTTGTTGTATTTGCCGTCATCGAGTCCTTTGACGAAATCGCCGAACTTGATTTTTTCGCCACGCTTGTTGTTGGAGACCACTGAGAGTGTGATGAACAGGATCAGCCCGCCAACCACGAGATACCAGAGTGCATTACTTTTGGGACCTTTGGGTTCGGGGCGACGGCCATCGCCTTTGGGATTGCGTTCAGGGGGAGTGGGACGTTCTCTGCGGTTCGACTGTTTCGGATCCAAGTTAGGCATGGGATTATATATCTCTGTCAGAGGAGTGTGCTGAGCTGGTCACGGGAAGCGGAAGGCCGAACTGAACATTATGCCAGACGCAGCAATTCCTGGATTTCTATCAGTATCATGAGTTGAAAGGATCTTAACACAGAATGCATCTATGTTTTATTGTAAATGTATGTCCTTTCGACAAGGGGGTCAATCAAAGCTTTGCCTAGAAATGCGTGTTCCTGGCATTGGTCCCTGCTGAAAAGGCTCCGGTAGGGACTGAATGCCTCTTGCCATGTTTAATTATTACGCCTAAAATGCGGTTTCGTTGGTGGTTAGGGCAAAAAAACAGAACCAAGGCATGTCTTTTTTCCACTCTGCTTTAAGAATTGAAACAACAGTCAACCTGTCCGACTGAGGATGAAATAACAGGGTCGAATGAAGCAAATAGCCGTTCTCGGGTCTACGGGGTCCATTGGCACGAGTACACTGGATGTGATTGCCGCCCATGCAGAAGAGATGCAGTTGACGGCTATCACTGCGCACAGCAGCTGGCAACAGCTGGCAGAACAGGCTCAGCAGTTCCGCCCGCGCTGGGCTGTGCTGAGCAATGCCGACCTGAAATCGGCCGTTGATCTGAGTGCTTTCCCTCAGGAAACCGAAGTCCTGTTCGGCGATGAGCAGATTGAGCGGGTCGCTGCAGCAGACGAGATCGACACTGTGATTTGTGGCATTGTCGGAGCGGCGGGACTGAAGGGTGCCTGGGCGGCAATTGAGTCCGGTAAGACGATTGGCATCGCGAACAAAGAGACGTTAGTCGTTGCTGGGCCACTGATTATGGATCTGGCAGAGCGGAGCGGGGCGATCCTGCTACCTGTCGACAGTGAACACAGCGCCATCTACCAGGCATTACAGGCGGGATCCGCGTCCGAAGTGAAGCGGGTCATTCTGACCGCCAGTGGAGGACCGTTTCGGGGAGCAAGTCTCGCAGATCTGGAAGACGTCACCCCGGAGAAAGCCCTGGCTCATCCGACCTGGGACATGGGACCGAAAATTACCATCGATTCTGCTACGATGATGAATAAAGCGTTGGAGCTGATTGAAGCCAAATGGCTGTTTCAGCTGACCGTGGATCAGATTTCCGTGGTCGTGCATCCTCAGTCGATCGTGCATTCGATGGTGGAATTTGTGGACGGATCTGTAATAGCCCAGCTTTCGCCTCCCGATATGAGGCTTCCCATTCAGTACGCACTTACGTATCCTGTCAGGATGGAAGGTCTCAACCCTCCGATGGACTGGAGCCGTGCTTTTGAACTCAGCTTTGAGCCACCTGATCTGGAAGCGTTTCCCGCCTTGCGACTCGGAATTGAAGTCGCGGAGCAGGGAGGGACTTGTGGTGCCGTCCTGAATGCAGCTAACGAAGCTGCCGTAGAACGTTTTTTAGCGGGTGGATTGCGTTTCAGTGATATCGCGACCTCCTGTGAACAAGTATTAAAATCACATCAATACGAACCCCACCCCAGTCTGGATAAACTGTTTGAACTGGATCACTGGGCCCGTGAGGAGATTAAAAGGTGGAAGTCATGTTGACCAGTCTGTTAATTGGAGCAACTTTACTCGGCAAAGTGACGAACATTGCCATGGTGGCCATCGGTCTGGGGCTGGTCATTTTCTTTCACGAACTGGGCCACTTCGCGGTCGCCAAGTGGTGTGATGTGAAAGTGGAGCGGTTCAGTATCGGCTTTGGCCCGATCATCAAAAGTTTTAAACACGGGGAAACCGAATACGCGCTGTCGTGGATTCCCTTTGGTGGTTACGTGAAGATGCTGGGACAGGACGACGTCGACCCCAGCCAGTTAACGAGCGAGGAGATCGCCCTCGATCCGCGCTCCTATTCCGCCAAGCCCGTTTACCAGCGAATGGGCATCATCTCTGCCGGCGTGATCATGAACATCATTACCGGGATGCTGTTCTTTGCCTTCGCGTTTCGCCTCGGAGTCGCTTCGACTCCCTGCGTTGTCGGTGCTGCCATTCCAGGCATGCCTGCGTGGGAAGCAGGGATTCAACCGGGTGATGTGATCACCAAAATCAACGGCGAAAAAACCAATTCCTTCATGGATATCATCCGCAGCAGTGCATTCAGCGATGGAGATATCAAGATGGAAGGCATCCACCCGGACGGGAAGAAATTCGAAGTGGACATTACACCGGACCGGACGGGGACCCGTCCCCAGATTGGTCTGCTGCAGTCACAAAGCCTGCAGATTCCTGTCTATGAAGATCCTGGCATGAGCGTCACTGCGAAGGGAACGGCCGCTTCAAAAGCGGAACCCGCTTATCAGCCAGGAGACACGTTTGTTACCATCGACGGACAACCGGTCGAAAACTATGCCCAACTGCAACGGCTGTTTGCCGCCCGCAGTTCCGAAACTCTGAAAACAGGCGTCACACGCAAGGGTGCTTCCGAGTCCGAAGTTGTGGAGATCACGGTCGGTAACAACCCGTTCCACACCCTGGGACTGTGGATGGATATCGGGCCGATTGAATCCATTCAAAAAGGCTCACCCGCCGATCGTGCCGGTTTGAAAGCCGGTGACAAGATAACTCATATCGATGGTCAGGATGTTGGCAAGGTGATCAATCCGCTGCGTCTGCCCAACTATTTTTCTTCGCGTGCCGGCGAGACCGTTCCGATTGTCGTGAGCCGTGCCCAGGATGGGGCGCAGCCTGCTGAGGTCAATCTGAACGTTGTGCCTCTGGACAATCCTGCCTGGCTGGAGCATCCGATTTTTTCCAATACACCTCTGTCGGTGGGCTCACTGGGAATCGCCTTCCACGTGATTCCGACCACACTCAAGGTCGAAGAAGGCAGCCCGGCACACAAAGCGGGCATCGAAGCTGATGCCCACATTAAAAAAATCAGAATCATGCCTCCGGAAAGTGAACCGTTGAGTGAGTGGCAGGGTCTGGAAGAAGTCAGCTATGAATTTGACGACAAGAATATGAACTGGGCGAATGCGTTCTGGGAAATGCAGGTACGACCAGGCTGGCCCGTTGAATTGACTTACAGTCATAAAGGACAAATCAAACAGGCCAAGCTGACTCCCTGGGTCAATCCGAATCAGGAAGAAGGTCAGCAATGGTCCCTGCCGGTCCGGGGGATCAAGTTGCAGACACTGCGGGAAACCCAGCAGGCACAAAGCATGGGGCAGGCGCTGGGAATGGGTGTGCAATACACGACGAATTCCGCAAAGGACATTTACCTTACCCTGCGAAGCCTGTTTACCGGTCGCGTGTCTCCGCTGGAACTGAGCGGCCCGGTTACCATCGCCAAGGTGGCATACGAAGTTTCAAACGACGGCTATTCGCAACTGTTGCTGTTTCTCGGTTTTCTAAGCGTCAACCTGGCGGTGCTGAACTTCCTGCCGATCCCGGTTCTGGATGGCGGGCACATGGTCTTTTTGTGCTGGGAAGGCATCACCCGCAAACGTCCCAACGAGCAGGTTCTGGCTGCAGCAACCTACGTCGGCATGATCTTTGTGCTGGGGCTGATGATCTTCGTCCTCTATCTGGATATTTTCCTGTAAGCCGAAATGAAATTTATTTGGGCACGGCAGCTTCTTCTGTTAAGCTGAAATGAGAGTCAGCGACCTCGAGCGGGGTCTCTGGCTCATTGCTCAGATAGTAACGTTGCAGGATGTGGGAGAAAGAAACGATGGCGGCAGGTCGCTCCCCTCGTGGTTCAGGAGATCAGGCAGCAGCCTGGCTGGCGACAGTCTTCACACTCATGGGTGGATTGTTCGCTTGTGTGTTCGTGGTCGTCACCAGTGGCGAACCGCCGGGCAGGCCGATGATGATTGCCATCGGTGTGATTACCGTCCTGCTGCTGTTATCGTGGCTGCTGCGTGATAAACCACCGGAAGCGCGCCAGGAATCGCTTAAGCTCTGGCACTGGTGGAAGAAAGAAGAAAACGATACTTACGAGTATACGCCCCGTCCCCGCAAGCGAAACAGCCAGACGCAGTACGGGAGTAATCAGCCGCCGACACTTGAATCGATTCGGGAAGCGGTCGATGAACAGCGAACCTGGGTTCCCTCAATTCGGAACATGAAACAGTCTGATGACTCAGCGGCTGGCCAGGGCGATTCCACTGACCAGCCGGGTTAGTTTCTGCAGCGGCTTAGCGGAAGCGAGAGAAGAGTCCGCGACGACGAGCCTGTGAGGAGTAGTCCCGGGACTGATTATTGTTCTGCTGATACTGTGGCTGCTGATGGTGCTGTGTCGGATTCTGCTGACGGAAGCGTTCTGAGTATCCAACGATCGGATCAGCGGCAACAGGTTCTTTGAACTCTTTCGACTTCGCCAGTTCTTCGAGGTACTGGGCATACTCGGGGCGAGTGCGTTCCCGGTAGATGACCAGCGAATCGATGGCGTGATACATTCCGCCCGGTTCCAGGGGCTGTTTTTTGTATTCAATCAGATCGGTGGCGATACGATAGACGGCACTGCGAACCCATGGTTCATTCAACCGGTTTTGAGGCAGGGCTTCCATGATGAACTCAAGCGTGTGCCCGGTGGTGGAAACACGTTTGTTGACATCGCTGGCGTATTCAGGACCTTCGAAATATTTGGATGAGAATGAACCGTCGCGGTTCTGCATGGAGCGGGCGTATTCGACGTATTGACGCACTCGCATGCTGGCTTCCAGCCAGGTACCCCGCAGATGCTTCTGATCGCGGGAGTAGCAGTTGACGGCACTGGCCAGAGCGAATAGTCCGTGAGTTCCACCACAGGCGGAGCGAGTCGGTTCGGACTGCATCTGAACCCGAACCAGTTTCTCCATGCTCCACTCTTCATTCCGCTCGCTGACCCATTCGGTATCCCAGGGGAGGTAGCGTGAGAATGCCCACAGTGTCCAGGTGATTTCTTCGTCGGTATTCACCTCTGCTTTGGCGTTGCGGATCATGTCTTCAATGGTGACGATCTTTTCGCCGGTGTTGAATTTATGATCGAGGGGCACGCCGGCCATGGCATAGAAAGCCAGGAACTGGTTGGGGTGACCTTCAAAAGCGTAAGGTTCAGTGAAGGGGTGTCCCTTCGCGCCATTTTCGGTAGTGATGAACCAGGGACGACCGCGGAAGCTGGGACCGGTGGAGACCCAGTCGAGAGCCCGTACTTTTTCATTATTCTGATACAGCGTGTATTCCCAGCGGAGTGCCAGAATCCCGTGAGCAATCTGCCAGGGTGTGTGCACTTCGGTGGAAAGCATACGACGATGTGAAACTTCGATGGCTTCATCGACGAGCTTGTCCAGGGGATCCACAATTTCGGGAACCGGCGGAGGCTCGGGTTTCTTCATCGAAGGTTTCGAATCCTGGGCAATTCCCGGGAAAGGTTTCGGTTCGGGTACCGAAGCCTTCTTTGTTTTTTTGTCAGCTTCTGATTTATCAGTGGCATCGTCTGCAATCAGCTCGGGTTTACGGGCTTCGATACTGAATTCCGGCTTCTGGGCGACCAGCGGTTCTTCATTGTCAGCGTCAGTAGTGGTCACCTGTCTGATTTCGCCCTGATCCTGCTCCAGATCGGGTACGAGCAGTTGCGGACCTGAATCACCCCACAGGTTACAGGTCAGTTGAAATACGGTGGCGAAAACAATGAGAGTTGAACATTTCATCCAAAGGTCGGGGGTCAGCCTTGAATTCATTTCCGTCTGCTTTCCAAATCTTCTGTATGTATTCTGAATGTTCCGGGAACTACAGTGAGCCTGTGTGTTTCCCGTTCTGATTCTGGGTGGATTCGTAGTTGTTTGCAGGATGCAATCTACAGTTCAGGTCCGCCCGAGAACCCGATGGGAACTGTCTGACTGCGATACATAGACTCAGTCTGATACGAAATTCAGGTGAGTAGAGAGAGTTGATTCGTATCCGAAGGAGTAGTGGCCCGGATTTTTGGAAACCGGAATGTAACAATTATCGGTTCAACTAATTCGATCTGTTGACCGGGGTTTTTGAGAAAGCGCGGTCCAGCGCGACTTTCGAAAAAATCAAGTATCAATTACGTAAGATGGTGTATGTATTTTTGCCAGGGATCTATTTATGATGTTGGGAATCAACCACTTTCTCTTTTTGCAACGATTATTCCATTCCTGATGGATTGGGGAAATTCTGCAAAATATGATTTTCTCTCGATTTTTAATCAAGCCAGAACCGTCCCGAATTCCGGTAGCGGGGATCAGATTGTCACCTGTTTGAGACAGCTGCATCCTGGTTTGCCGGCAGGATCGCCCGCTGACGGGCGCAACCAGAGACAGACAGATAATGACACCACTGTTGACAGCGATGAGTTGGAGTCCCTCCTACTGGCTTTTGGAGGTTTTTACTGCCGTCTGGTGCTTTGTAATGGGCTCGGTCATCGGCAGTTTTCTGAACGTGGTGATCTACCGGATACCACTGGGTCTGAATATTTCCAAACCGAAGTCCCGCTGTCCCTTTTGTGAAACCCCCATCCGCACGCGTGATAACCTTCCGATCCTGGGCTGGTTGCTGCTGCGAGGTAAATGCCGCGACTGCCAGGCTCCTATTCCGACACGTTACCCGATTGTGGAAGCCCTGGTGGGTGTCGTTTTCCTGTTGCTTTATCTCGCGATTGTCCATTCGGGAGGGGCTCTGCTGCCTTACCGACCTCCGAACCGATTTTCGGGTGGTTACCAGATTCTGGAGGGGCGGACCTGGGACCTGATCGCGCTGGCCGTCTATTACAGTTACCTGTTTATCGTTGTGGTAGCTGCGGCCTATATTCAATATGACCGCCAGTTGATCCCCCGCCGCCTGTTGTTCTGGTGCCTGGGGATTGGCCTGGTTGCGGGGTGCCTGATTCCAGAACTGCATCCGGTACCCGCCCAGATCTCCGTTCAGACGAATGTGTCTTCGACAGAAAGCATGTTAAGTGAACTGCGCTACCATGGCGCGCTGCATGCTAGCTTTGAACTCAGTTCGGTGCTGACTGTCTGCTGGGGACTGCTGTATGGTGTGATCGTGGGAATTTTATTCTGCTGGCGAAACCTGTTTCAACCGGGAGCGCAACCGACGCTGTTCCCGCCACGGACGCTCTGGCTGCTGGTTCTGATGGGAGTTTACCTGGGCTGGCAGCAGGTGGTCAGCGTAGGATTTCTGTCTGCTTTGATCCTGTGTGTGGTTCAACTGGTTTTCTGGAAGCGGGACTCATTCTGTGCCAAATTACCGGCTGCGGCTTTTCTTTGCGGCGCATTGACGCTACAACTGTTACTGGGTGGATATTTGACAATCCTGCCCAACCAAACCGGTTACCTGACTTATCTATTCGTAACTGGTGGCCAGATCGTGGCAATTCCGCTGCTGACTGGCCTCTCTGAAGCTGCATATCGAAACCGAGAAAACATCAACTCAGCGCAGGATCAGATACCATTCGATGAATCCTCAACCCTCACATCCTGAATCGGGTTTACCTTCCCTGGTAATAAAAGCATTACAGGAGGGAAACTGTATTCAAATGGTGTTGAGCAAGCCGATCAAAAAAAAGGCGGCGGCACGAAGGAAGGTTTCGATCAGGCCGGTGTTGATTCGGGAAAAGCAGCATTATCAACTCTCGTTCACACGGGGTCAGCAGGAAGTTCATGAAAACCTGCTGCCCGGAGAGACGATTCAACGAGTGGAGCAACTGTGGGAAGATCTGTTTCTGGAAGGTTATCTGTTTACGAATGAAGCAGACTTTCACTTACAGAAAACGAAACAGGGGCCTGTGCAGTTGAAGAAACACGCCCCGACCAAAGCGCAACCCGAGCAGGTGAAGTCACACAACCGGGCGAAACAGTACCTGATCCCGGAGGGAGTGCATTGCCCCTTCCTGGAAGAGATCGGCGTAATGTCGCGCAATGGAAAAGTGAAGGCTGCACAATACCGCAAGTTTCGCCAGATCAACCGTTATCTTGAGTTCATCAACGATATCGTTGCGGCACTACCCGAAGACAGGACACTCCAAATTACAGACTTTGGCTGTGGTAAAAGTTATCTCACGTTTGCCACCCATCATTTTTTCACCTCGATCCTGCAGCGTGATGTGAACATCACGGGACTCGACCTGAAGCGATCGGTAGTCGAACACTGCCAGCAGATTGCCGAGAACCTGGATTGTCGGGGACTCTCCTTTATAACGGGTGACATCGCCGCCTTTCAGAATGAGCAGGGCCACTGCGATCTCTCCATCTCCTTACATGCCTGCGATACCGCCACCGATGCCGCCCTGGCTGCTGCCATACAGGCGGATGCGAGTGTGATCCTCGCGGTTCCCTGCTGCCAGAATGAAATTTACCAACAGATCACAAGTCAGTCTGCAGAGGGTCTGCTCAAACACGGGATTCTCAAAGAAAAGACAGCGGCCCTACTGACGGATGCACTCCGTTCACAAGTGCTGGAGATCTGTGGATATCGCACACAGGTCATCGAGTTCATTGATACACAACATACGCCCAAGAATCTGCTCATCAAAGCGGTCAAGCGTACTGCGCCCCTGACAGACTCCGATCTCCAACAGGCGGTGGAGGAGTATGAATCATTAAAAACCCAGTTCGGGATTCCTGCCTTTGCGCTGGAGCGCTCGCTGGGAGATCACTTTAAGCAACTGTGTGAATCTGCTGTGAAAGACAGTGCCGGATAAGTTATGCACGAGGATTTTGAGTCAACACCACCCAAAACCAGACGCGTCAAACCGGGCCTGATCCTGTTTCTATGCATCGTGCTGGTTTCCGGGCTGTTCATTTATCGCATTCAGAGTCGACATCAGCTGCCCGAACAGACCACCGTAGAGAAGCAGACGGTGGAACCACAGTTGACCGCAGAGGATTCGACAGAGGAAGAGGCTGAAGAAAAACCGACTTCGAATGAGGATCCCGTGACTCCCTCAGCGGAGACCGTACTCACGCAGACCGCGCATCGCCAGCCGTTGCTGCCTGATGAGGAGACAGTAAAACAGGGAGAGCTCGATTCAACCAGCTGGCAGAATCCGTTCTATCGTCTGCTCTGGAAAAACTCAGGCTGGAAATTTACCGATGACGGGATGGAGTCGCCGGCGGACCAGTTCTGTATCGCGACGTTTATCCGTCCTTACAAAAAGGTCAGCGTCAGTTTTCGCGTCGATGTCAAACAGGCGTTCCCGGATTTTGAACTGCAGCTGCTGACACGGGATCCCGCGCAGCCGAACCAGGTCCTGGTCGCCAGCCGGATTCATTTTCAGAATACCGGTGTCACAGTCACCGCTTCCGGACAGAAGACGAAAACCGAACTTAAGAGTGTGAAAGTGGATCTGCAACAGGCTCAACCCGGCAGCGTGCCTGTGCGGCTGGTGGGAACCGGAAACCGGTTTGTGATCAGCATTGGTCGGCGGCGGATCCTCACATGCGCCCAGCCTGCGACACAATCCGGGAAAGAGTGCTATCTCTGCTTCATGGCAGACAAACAGCCAGTGCGGATTACTGCATTGCGTCTGGAAGGTGAGTAGAGCTCTCCTGTTGCCGGGCATTTCGGGCACAATAAACCCTGATTTCCACTGAGCATCTGACAAAAACTTGCATTTCGGTAATTCCGCTGGTAATCTGATATTTAAGATACTTTACGATCGGGCGACCTTCCCCGCTTCTCCAGCAGACCAGATTTTTGCCTCGTCATCCGCGTTGTTCTGATGTTACTCCCGGCTCGCGAAAATCAGGCTCATTTTTTGTATCAGGTTCTTTCATGCGGAATTTGTCAGGAGTTGTGACCACCGCTGCCTGTATCCTGCTGATCGCAGTACAGACGGCTCCCGCTGCAGACCAGAAGTCTCAGGTCGATTTTGAAAAACAGATCCGACCGTTGCTCAAGCAGCACTGCTATGACTGCCACTCTCAGGGGGCAGAGGAATCCGGCTTACGCGTGGACTACGGCGCCAACCTGATCAAAGGAGGCGATCGTGGACCAGCGGTTGTTCCCGGTAAACGGGATGAAAGCCTGTTGTATCTGAGCCTGAAAGGGGAGGGTAAAATCCCACGGATGCCCCACGATCTACCGCCACTCAAACCAGCTGAGATCGAGCTGATCGGTCGCTGGATTGATGCCGGGGGCGCCATCCCTGCCAGCGAACAAAATCTGCAAACCGTTGATGCTTCAACAGATCATTGGTCATTCCAGCCGATTGAGCGGCCCGAGCTTCCTCAAGTCAAAGAGAAAGGCTGGGTACGGAATCCGATCGATGCGTTTATTCTGCATCGTCTGGAGGCACAACAACTCAAGCCGTCCCCCGAGGCGGAACGCACGACTCTCATCCGTCGCCTGAGCCTGGATCTGACGGGGCTGCCTCCGTCAGTGGAACAGGTACAGGAATTCCTGGCTGATACGAAACCTGGTGCTTACGAGCGCCTGGTGGATCGCCTGCTCGCCTCTCCGCATTACGGGGAACGCTGGGCCCGGCACTGGCTGGACGTCGCCCGCTACGCCGATTCCAACGGCTTCACCATTGATGGTCCCCGATCGATCTGGAAGTACCGGGACTGGGTCATCGATGCGATTAATGAGAACATGCTTTTCGATCAGTTTGTTACCGAACAACTGGCGGGCGACCTGCTCCCCAAACCGACTACCGAGCAGTTGATCGCGACCGGATTTCATCGCAATACACTCATCAACCAGGAAGGGGGCACCAACCCGGAACAGTTTCGCGTGGAAGCAGTGGTGGATCGTGTGAATACCACGGGAGCTGCCTTCCTCGGACTGACGGTGGGTTGTGCCCAATGCCACAAACATAAGTACGATCCCATTACCCAGCGGGACTTCTACCAGTTGTATGCGATTTTCAACAGCACGGCTGACATCAACAGCGCGCCCCCCACACTGCCACTGCCTACTGAGCAACAGCAGACCAAACAGAAAGCGTTGAAGCAGGAAATCACGAAACTCACCAAACAGTTGGAAGAACGCAAACAAGCACTGGAACCGAAGTTCGCTGCCTGGAAAGAACGTCTGCAGCAGGACCTGCAACAGTCAGAGCAGCAGTGGAGCGTTCTTACACCCGGATCGATCCAATCCAAGAATGGAGCTACGCTCACCGTTCTTGAAGACAATTCACTGCTGGCAGGGGGTAAGATTCCTGCATTTGATACGTATGTCGTCGAAACCGCAGCGATCCCTCAAGGAACCTCCGGTCTGCGGCTGGAGGTACTGACTCACGAGAGCCTGCCTCGCAAGGGGCCGGGCTGGGCCGGAAATGGAAACTTTGTGCTGGATGAAGTGACGGTGGAAATGGCAGAGCAGACCGAAGCAGGCTGGTCTGAATTTCAGCCGGTCAAGCTGATCCAGGCAACCGCCGATCATTCGCAGGATAAATTCCCCGCCAGCAACCTGGTGGACGGGGATCCCAAAACGGGCTGGGCCATCAATACTCGCAAGGGAAGTATGAACGTCAACCGGCGGGCGATACTCAAACTCAAAGAACCGATCGAGGTCAAACAATCGGTCAAACTGCGGGTGACCCTGACGCACACACGGAATGCAAAATACAATGTCGGTCGCTTCCGACTGGCGGCAACCACAGTGGCCCCGGAAGTCTTGAACATTAAACCCGAAATTCTGGCGATCCTGAAACAGCCAGAGGACAAATGGGACGCGAAACAGAAAACGACCGTGGAAGAGGCCTTTCACCAGTCGGATTCGCAATGGCTGGTTCTGAATCAGCGGCTCACTAAACAGAAGACGGCACAGACCAAAGTCAACAAAGCGATTGTGACCACGATGATCATGCGGGAACTTCCCAAGCCGCGGGAAACCTTCATCCTGCTGCGAGGGAATTTCCTGGATCCGGGTGCGAAGGTCAGTCCGGGTGTCCCCGCAGTGTTGCCGGCGCTTCCGGAGGATGTTTCCCGACCGACGCGACTGGACCTGGCCCGGTGGCTGACCAGCGAAGAGCAACCGCTGACAGCGCGTGTGACTGTGAACCGATACTGGCAACGATTCTTCGGCAGGGGCATTGTGGAAACCGAAAATGACTTCGGGACACAGGGTTCAGAGCCCACGCATCCGGAACTGCTGGACTGGCTGGCTTCGGAATTCATGCGGCTTCACTGGAATGTGAAACAACTTCATAAACTGATCGTGACTTCTGCAACCTATCGGCAGGCATCCGACTTCAACCCGGATCATCAGGAAAAAGATCCACGGAATCTGCTGTTATCTCGACAGAACCGGTTCCGGATGGAAGCGGAGTCGATTCGCGATCTCTTCCTGGCCAGCAGCGGTCTGTTAAGTCGCAAGATCGGTGGGCCGAGTGTCTATCCGCCTCAGCCCGAGGGGATTTATGTGCTCACACAAAATAAGAAGAGCTGGCCTGAGGAGCAGGACGAAGACCGTTATCGGCGGGGCATGTATACGTATTTCTGGCGTTCGAGTCCGTATCCGATGCTGCCGACCTTCGATGCACCAAACAGTAATACCACTTGTACGCGACGGGTGCGTTCCAATACGCCCCTCCAGGCACTCACACTGGCCAATGATCATTCGCTGTTCGAACTGACTCAAGGGTTTGCGCTCCGCATCCTGCAGGAAGGTCCTCAATACGATGAAGGTCGCATCCGCGCCGCATTTGAAATCTGCCTGTCCCGTGCCCCCTCTGATCGGGAACTGGATGTGATGACCGGCTATCTGCAGGAACAGCGTGCTCAGTTTAAACAGTCACCAGAGGCAGCGGCCCAGGTCGCGGCTGACGATTTACCCAAACAGATTGATGTGATTGAAGCGGCGAGCTGGACGGCGGTCGCCCGCGTGTTGATGAATCTGGATGAATTTATTACCAGGGAATAGTTCCCCCCTCAAACGGATGCCGGCAGCATGACCTGACCGGTGGACCGGGAGAATCAGATGAATTTCGATGACCTGATGTTACGCGATCAGACACGACGTCACTTTTTCGAGAATTGCGCGATGGGAGCCGGGGCCATCGGTCTGGCTTCACTGATGCAGTCGGAACAACGGGCACAGGCCGGCACAGGCAAGTTGAATGGTACCCATCATCCGCCCAAAGCCAAGAATGTGATTTACATGTTTATGGCGGGTGGCCCCAGTCAGCTGGAGATGTTTGATTTCAAACCGAAGCTGCAGGAGCTGGAGGGGAAAGTCATCCCCGAATCGTACGTGGAGGGCAAACAGTTTGCGTTTCTGAAAAAAGACGCCAAGCTGCTGGGCACGCGACGGAAATTCAAGAAGCACGGCGAATCGGGCATGGAACTCTCGGAAGTTGTTCCACACCTGGCTGAGGTCGCGGACGACATAACCGTGCTGAAGAGTATGAAGACAGACGTCTTTAACCATGGTCCGGCCAAACTCTTCATGAATACCGGGACACAACAGTTTGGTCGTCCCAGCATGGGCGCCTGGGTAACTTACGGTATTGGCAGCGAGTCACAGAATCTGCCTGGCTTCGTCGTGCTACAATCCGGCCCGCGGGGACCACGTGGTGGAGCGCCGCTGTGGGGCAGTGGTTTTCTGCCGACCACGTACCAGGGAGTCCCGTTCCTGAACGGAGCAGATCCGATATTGAATCTCTCCAGCCCTTCCGGGATCAACTCGGAGAGACAGTCGGAATTCATTGATACGGTCAATCAGCTGAATTCGCTTCGCCTGGAGAAGACGCGCGATCCGGAGATCGCCACCCGTATCTCTGCCTATGAAATGGCTTACCGCATGCAGTCCAGCGCCCCTGAATTGATGGATCTCTCGGGCGAGACGAAAGAGACACTCGATCTGTACGGCGTCGATCCCGCGAAACCCTCGTTTGCCCGTAACTGTCTGCTGGCGCGGCGGTTAGTGGAAAAAGGCTCTCGCTTCGTGCAGCTCTATCATACGGACTGGGATCATCATGGAAACAAGGGAACCGATTTGGAAGAATCGCTGGATGCCCGCTGTCTGGAAACTGATCAGGCGTCGGCTGCACTTGTGAAAGACCTGAAGCAACGGGGGCTGCTGGATGACACGCTGGTCATCTGGGGAGGTGAATTTGGGCGGACTCCACAAGGTGAGCCCCGTGATCTGATTGGTCGCGATCATCATATCGATGCGTTTTCCATCTGGGTCGCCGGGGGTGGATCCAAGCCGGGCGTCACAATAGGAGAGACTGACGAGCTAGGCTACTATTCTGTCGAAGACACGATTCATGTACGCGACTTCCATGCGACGGTGCTACACCTTCTCGGCATCGATCACCATGAGCTTTCCTATTTTTACCAGGGTCTCGATTTCCGTTTAACGGGTGTGGAAGAAGCCCATGTCGTCGAGAAAATGCTGGCCTGAAACAGGGCTGTCGGCCCGGTCTGAAAAAAACTTGAGCGAAATATGAAGAAATCCTCTGGACAGATTTTTGCGTTTCCATTATCACTCGCCTCTCTCTCATCCATCTCAAAAACTTAATAGTTCACATCACACTAAATCTGTCGTTCTGACACTTAAAACCAACCCTAACCCCCAACGAATGCGGAGGCATGGATGCCACCGGAGTCTAAGACCGGTCTATCCGGAGCGATAATGCGCAATTCGGGTCTGATCTTCCCACTAGTCATAGTGAGTTCAGTCCTGGTGATCATTGCGCCTCTGCCTCCGATGATGATGGACCTGCTCTTGTCATGCAATATCACTGTTTCCGTAGTGATTTTGATGACCACGATTTACGTGACACGCCCGCTGGAATTCAGCGTGTTCCCGGCAATCCTGCTGGGGACCACACTGGCGCGGCTGGTGTTGAACGTAGCGACCACGCGTCTGATCTTAACCCGCGGAGCCGATGATGGGACCGCAGCGGCAGGTGGCGTGATTGAAGCCTTTGGTCAGTTCGTGGCAGGCGGTCATCTGGTTGTGGGTCTGATTATCTTCGTGATCCTGGTCACGATTCAGTTTATGGTGATTACCAAGGGTGCCACACGTATCAGTGAAGTGGCCGCCCGGTTCTCACTCGACAGTATGCCGGGTAAGCAGATGGCCATTGATGCCGACCTGAATGCCGGGTTGATCTCCTCGGAAGAAGCGAAAACCCGTCGCCAGGAAATCACCGAACAGGCTGACTTCTACGGTTCAATGGACGGTGCCAGTAAGTTTGTCCGTGGTGACTCGATTGCCAGTATCATCATCACGCTGATCAACGTGGTCGGCGGTCTGTATGTGGGTATGGTAGACCACGGCATGGAGCTGTCGAAAGCAGCAACCGTGTTTACCACCCTGACGATCGGCGATGGTCTCGTGACACAGGTTCCGGGCTTTTTGATCTCACTCGCAGCTGGTTTGATCGTTACCCGAACTTCAGTCGACAGTAACCTCCCCCGGGACGTCGTCAAACAGTTTTCCGGGCATCCGGAAGCCCTGTTCCTCGCTTCAACCTTCCTGTTCGCTCTGGCGTTCACAGGACTGCCCGCCGGCCCGATGCTGGCTCTGGCCATCGGTTGTGCGGTTACCGGGATGATGCGACGCAAAGGCCAGCAGGCCACCGCAGTACAAAAACAGAAAGCGGAAACACAACAGCAGGAACAGCAACAACAGCCTGCCGAACCCAAACCGGAAGATCACCTGTTTGTCGATCCTCTCGAACTGGAACTGGGTGTCGGTCTGTTGAGACTGGCTGACCCGGCAACCGGCGGCGATCTGCTGGATCGTGTGACCCGCATCCGACACAAAATTGCCCAGGAACTGGGAATCATTCTTCCCAAGGTTCGGATTCGCGACAACATCCGCCTGGGTCAACGCGATTACCAGATCAAGATTCGCGATGTCGCTGTGGCCTGGGGAACGATCTATCCCGATGGTCTATTGGCGATCGACACGGGAGCTACGAACGGCGACATCCCGGGTATCGATACCATCGAGCCGGCTTTCGGACGTCCCGCCAAGTGGATTGAACTGGGACAGAAAGAACGTGCTGAGTTGATGGGCTTCAATGTCGTCGAACCCTCGGCCGTTGCGATTACTCACCTGACCGAAGTCGTCCGCGAACACAGCAGCGAGTTGCTCACCCGGGAACAGGTTCACGGACTGGTTGAAAACCTGAAGGAATCGTCTCCCAAGGTTGTCGAAGAACTGATTCCCGACGTC
Organism: Gimesia sp.; assembly: GCF_040219335.1. NCBI lineage: Bacteria > Pseudomonadati > Planctomycetota > Planctomycetia > Planctomycetales > Planctomycetaceae > Gimesia > Gimesia sp. The sequence continues at coordinate 46,837 of NZ_JAVJSQ010000020.1, forward strand.
CTCAAGATTTCTCAAGTCCAGCATGTGCTTTCCAATCTGCTCCGCGAACGGGTTCCGATTCGCGACCTGGAAACCATCCTGCAGACGCTGGGCGACTATGCAGACCGAACCAAAGAGCCGATGTTGCTCACCGAATACGTGCGGAACGGACTGGCCCGTTCCATCTGCCAGCAGTACCGCGACAGCAATCGCCTGCTGCGGGTCGTGACGCTCGATCCGGAACTGGAAGATGTACTGATGTCGGGCATTGATTACAACGAGCATGGACTGGCAATCAAGCTGGCACCGCGGACGGGTGAGATCATCACCCAGGCGATCGCCGACCAGGTAGAACCGCTGGTTGCCTTGGGCGGACACCCGATCGTGCTCTGTAATCCCCAGATCCGCGCCGGCCTGAAACAGATTACATCCCCATTATTACCACGACTGGTCGTGTTAAGTCTGAATGAGATCACCCGTGACACCGATGTGGAAGCGATTGGACAGGTTTCAGCAGATCGTCTGAAATCGAATGCGGTTGCGGGGGCAGCGTAGAGATAAACACGATTAACGGCAGTCAAACACGACACTTAATTGAAACAAATACGATCCACCGAGATCAAACGTAAATAACCAAACAGGAACTGAAAACCATGTCAGATGTTCGCACTTTTAAAGCCGCTTCAATGCAGGAAGCATTGAAACTGGTTCGCGAAGAAATGGGCAGCGATGCTGTGATCCTGCAGACAAAACAGGTGCCGGGCCGCAGAGGACTCCTGCCCTGGACCCGCACCAGAGAAGAATTTGAAATCACGGCTGGTCTGGGTATCAAAGTCCGCACACCTGCCGCCGTGCAGAATAACAGACGCCCCGCCAGTTCCCCGTTACAACATCGTGCTTCCAATCTCCAACCGGCGGGCGCCCGCAATGAATCCGTTTCTTACGCTGAACCACCGTCGCGTGAGTTACCCTCCGAACATCGCTCCGCACCGATCCAACGAACACCTGCTCCAGAAAGAAGCGTCGAGGAAGACAACAGACCGCCGGTTCACAATCGTCTTGAACAGCGTCTGCAGGATTCCCGCCCCCGACCAAGCCATGCATCGCAGCCGGCCTACGATCCCACTGAGGAATTTGCAGAAAAGCTGAATGCCATCCAGGAAATGCTGGAATCACTGGATCGCCGTACTCGCACACAGCGTTCGACCGATGTACCCTCAGAACTGTTTCACATTTACACCGATCTGATTGACGCTGAAGTAGACGAAACCATTGCTCACGACCTCGTCAGCCAACTCAAAGAGCATGCCACTCCCGAACAACTCAAAGATACACAGGCAAGCCAGTCCCTGTTGGCGGCACTGATTGAGGCGCAACTGGACTGTGCCTCACCCATTCGTCCGGTGCCTGGTCAACGCAAAGTGGTGGCCCTGGTCGGTCCCACGGGCGTCGGTAAAACAACGACCATCGCCAAGCTGGCTGCGAACTTCCGTCTGCGTGATAACATTAAAATGGGCCTGATCACTGTCGACACTTACCGGATTGCCGCTGTCGAACAGTTACGAACCTATGCGGAAATCATCGACCTGCCCATGAAAGTCGTAAGCACGCCACGAGAAATGCAGATGGCACTCGACGAGATGGTCGGACTGGACCTGGTCCTGATCGACACCGCGGGTCGCAGCCCGAGCGATGATCTGAAAATCCAGGAACTGGAAAGCCTGTTCCGCGATATCGCCATCGATGAAATCGCCCTGGTAATGAGCATGACTTCCAGTGTCCGCACTCTCGAAGCGATTGCCGAACGATTCAAAGTAGCCCGTCCAACGTCAATGATATTGACCAAACTGGACGAAGCCCCCGTCATGGGCAGTCTGCTGACTCTAAGTCAGAAAGTAAAACTGCCGATGCAGTATCTGACTACGGGACAGGATGTACCCGACGATATCGAGCCGGCGAATGCTGCCCGGATTTCACGCCTGGTTCTGGGCGAAGACAAACTGCACTAATCTCACATCACCTCACTCACTTCCTTTCCTGTCATTTCGATCACTTTAAACTAACCCTGTTTTTGAAGGTCAGCCGATGGCTTCCGCTGTCAATGATTTCAATTTCGATCACGTCGAACTGCATACCGAAGTGTCTGCAGAACCGCAGTCCCTTTCTACCGCTTCGTCTCACGGCGATCAGGCGAAGGTACTGCGTGGACTGATGGAGCAGCGACAGCCGGGTGTGATTGAGAAATCAAAATCGACACGCTGCCGCACCCTGGCGATCTGCAGTGGTAAAGGGGGCGTGGGGAAATCGGTGATCTCACTGAACCTGGCACTGGCACTGGCCAAAACCGGTGCCTCGGTCTGCCTGATGGACATCAACCTGGCGTTAGGTAACATCGACTTACTCTGTCGACTGAACGGTTACTGGAATCTTTCGCATGTGGTAAGTGGTGCCCGATCTCTCAAGGAAATTCAACTGAAAGGACCGCTGGGCATTAACGTAATTACCGGCGCCAGCGGCCTGACTGATCTCGCGGACTGTTCAGAAGCAGTTCGCCGCGATGTACTGGGTCAGATGCAGGAACTGGAAGCGACCCACGATTATCTGATTCTGGATAACGGTACCGGCATTCATCGCAGTATCCGCCAGTTCGTCACATCTGCAGACGATGTATTGATCGTGACGACTCCCGAACCAACAGCGATTGCGGATGCTTATGCGACGATCAAGTCCCTCTCAACAATTCAATCACTGGAAATCCAAGCCCTGGTCAATCAATGCACTTCTCTCGACCAGGGCGACAAGGTATTTCAGCAACTCCAAAAAACTACCGAACTGTTTTTGCACACCGGTCTGAGTCAGGCAGGGAAGATCCCCCATGATCTGCAGGTCGTTCAGTCGGTTTACGATCGGGATCCGCTGGTGCTCAGTCATCCGCAGAGCCCGGCAGCCGAGGCGATTTTCCGCCTGGCCCGTCATGTGATCGATGTGCGTAAAACGAAGGAACAAAACAAACAAGAGTCTTACTTTCCGCGACTTTGGCAGCGTCTGCTGGGTGAAGCCGCATAAACTTGAAAATCAGGATGGAAACACCGGGAACATACTCTCTCATCTCTCTCATTCCCGTTCTTTCCTGGCCTTCAGGTCACGTCTAACTTGTAACCCCTGACAATTGATTCCATTCGCGTGCGTGCAGACGCTGGTCTGTTACTGCGCTATCCAACCAGTGTTCAAACCCAAACTTAGGGCCTGAACTCAGCGATCGCGTTACGCACCGGGAACGGGCTGAAATGTTAGGTTTTAACGATTAATCAAATTGTAGGAGAAAGGTTAATTTTTCTAAGGCAGGACACCGATATTAAAAGACAGAGGTGTGAAGTTCTCTCCTGAAAGTGAAGAGAGTTTCATCCCGACGTTTTTCGAACTCTATCCGGGAATATTCTGTGGCCCTGCATTATGCATTTCGATTATCGCTGATCGCTTTTGCGACTGAATCAGTACGAGGAATCTTTTCTCATGCTGATTTCCTTGGAGCGATCCAATCCGCACTCATAGCTGCAGTCATATTTTTTGGTCTTGGCCTGGTGTTCGGTGAAGTTGCCTCCCGTCTGGTTGAAGAATCAGTACGGGCGAGTTTTGAAAAATGGAAAACAAATCCTGAATAAGAATAAAAAGTAACCGCAGTCATTCATTTTATATCGTGCCTATTTGAAACGACTGTAAGTTGATCACGGAGGAGTAAATGGCCATCAAAGCCAGTGAAGAAATCGCAGAGATCTGGAAGGAATTCAAGCAGGATCAATCCAACCAGTCACTCCGCAATAAATTGATTGAGCAATATGTTCCCCTGGTTCGTTATAATGCAGAACGAGTCTGGGCGAAGCTCCCTGAAGGGGTCGATCTAAACGACTTGATCTCAGCTGGTGTATTCGGGTTAATGGATGCCATCAATGCATTCGATCTGGAACGGGGCGTTAAGTTTGAAACTTACTGCGTTCCCCGTATCCGTGGCGCCATGCTGGACGAACTGCGTACCATGGACTGGGTTCCCCGTCTGGTACGGAGCAAGGCCAGTAAGCTGGAAGCTGCCCGCAAGGCAGCGGAAGCAGAACATGGTCGCCCGCCGGCGGACGAGGAAATCGCCCGGAAGATGCAGTTGTCTCGCAAAGAGTTCGAAAAACTCAAAAGCGAAGCCAACGCTGTCGGCCTGGTCAGCCTCAATAAGAAGTGGTATGAAACCGACAGCTACAAAGACGTACGGGAAGTCGATATTCTCGAGGATGCCAAGGGTGAAGATCCTACAAAGAGCATCCAGAAGCGGGATCTGATGCGACTGGTCACCAAGGGCCTGAACCGCAACGAACGCCTGATTATCATCCTGTATTACTACGAAGAACTGACCATGAAAGAAATCGGCAGTACCCTGGGTCTGTCCGAGTCGCGTGTCAGTCAGATGCATTCCAGTATTGTCAACCGCCTGAAAGAACAACTGGGCCGTCGACGACCCGAATTTGCATAATACATTTGTCTTACTCCTCTAAGACACAAAAGGCCTCCAGCGGTATGGAGGCCTTTTTTTACGTCTGGACATTACCGGACAATTTGTAAATTCCTGTGAGTTCTCGCGCGGTGTACTCGAAATTGGTGCACGATTCGATTTAGAATAGGCCCACAGGGAACATAAGTTCCGGCTCGTCGATTTGCGACCACTTGGGATTCCACTTACTTCAGACAGATAATCGGGGTGACAGGTCATTCATGGAAGTTTCTCAGATTGAAGATTACTATCAGCGCTCACTGACAGAGGTGGGAAAAGTTCTCATGGGTCAGGAAGATCTGGTAGAAGGGGTGCTGATCGCCCTGTTTTGTGAGGGAAATGTGCTGATCGAAGGGGTTCCCGGCCTGGGCAAAACTTTGCTGGTCAATACCCTCAGCCACGTCCTCTCCAGCAGGTTCCGGCGGATTCAGTTCACCCCCGACCTGATGCCCTCCGACATCACCGGGCACACCGTGTATGACATGCACGAAAAGGTCTTCACGTTCAATGAAGGCCCCCTGTTCACCAACCTGCTGCTCGCGGATGAAGTCAACCGCGCCCCGGCTAAGACTCAGTCCGCACTGCTGGAAGCGATGCAGGAACGTCAGGTTTCGGTGGATGGCAAAACCTATCCGCTGGAGCGTCCCTTCCTGACGATTGCCACTCAGAACCCGCTGGAGCAGGAAGGAACCTATCCGCTGCCCGAGGCGCAGCTGGATCGGTTCATGTTCAAACTGCTGGTTGACTATCCAACACAGGACCAGGAAAACGCGATCCTCGATCTGTACGCGGCCGGTAAAGACAATCGCGATCTGGGCACCTTTGGTATCGAGCCGGTTCTGAATACGGAAACCATTCTGGAGATTCAGAAACGGGCCGCTGAAATCATCGTGGAACCCTCGATCATCAATTACATCACATCGATTGTCTCCCGCACCCGAGGCTGGCACACCATTGAAGTTGGTGCCAGTCCACGTGCCAGCGTGAACCTGTTGATCGGTTCGCGGGTGATGGCCGCCTGCCAGGGCCGCGACTTCGTCGTTCCCGATGATGTGAAGGAACTGGCCCTACCTGTGCTGCGGCATCGTATCCGCCTGCATCCGGAAGCCGAGATTGAAGGCGTAAACGTGGACGACGTGATTCGAGAAATCCTGGAAAGTGTTGAGGCGCCCCGCCAATGATGCCCCGTCTCTCCCTGCTGTTTCTGTTCGCTGCCGCGATGGTTCCCTTTGCGCTGGGAACGGTCTGGCCCGAAGCGGGACAGCTGGGAATTCTGGTCTGCCTGGGTGTGTTTCTGCTGTCGTTGGTCGATTTGGTGGTCACCCCTTCACTGCTGGCGATCGAAGTCAATCGGGATGTGAATGAAGTCCTGAGCGTCGGTACCCCGAATAGCGTCAAACTCTGGTTTATCAACCGCGGTTCGGTGCCTCTCAAGATTCATGTGCATGACGAACCGCCGATGCCATGCAGCTATACTGACTTGCCTTTCGACATTGAACTGTTTCCGAACAAGCACCAGTACAGCATTTATCATGTCGAACCACATCACCGGGGCAAAAACCGGTTCCGCCGCGTCTTTCTGCAGATGAAAAGCAGGCTCGGTCTATGGACGGTTTACGATGAACGGGACATTCACCAGGTGGTCCGTATCTATCCGGATATTAAAGCAGTACATGGCGTAGAACTGATGGCCCGTCGGAACCGACTGGCAGAAACCGGCATCAAGATGTCCCGCCTGCGGGGACGCGGGACTGAGTTCGATCGACTGCGCGAGTATCGTCGTGGCGATGAATTTCGCAGCATTGACTGGAAGGCGACCTCCCGGCACCAGGAGCTGATCAGTCGCGAATACGTGGTGGAGAAGAATCAGAATATCATCTTCCTGCTCGACTGCGGTCGTTCGATGTGTAATGCCGATGAAGGCGTGACTCATTTTGACCGGGCATTGAACGCGGCGATCCTGTTAAGTTATGTGGCGTTACGGCAGGGAGACACGGTCTCACTGATGGCCTGTTCGAACAAGGTCGAGCGTTGGGTTCCCCCGGTGCGCGGTGCCGGTTCGATTCAGAAACTGATCCGCCAGGTCTATGATCTGGATCCGGTCTATGAAGCCTCAGACTACCGACTGATGTCGGAACAGCTCCAGCTGCGCTACCGTAAACGCTCGCTGGTCGTTGTACTCACACACGCGCTGGACGAAGTGCATCTCTCGCATTTGAGCGATGCCCTGCGGATGATGCGCTGGCCCCATCTGGTTCTCTCCGCGTTCCTGCGAAACGTTCCCCTGCAGGAGCGGATGAACGCGATCCCGGAAACAGACCGCGAAGCCTTCCAGATCGCCGCAGCCGCAGACATCATGGCTACCCAGACCACACAGATCGCCGCGCTACAGAAATCAGGTCTGCTGATTCTGGACACGCTGCCGGAGAATCTGTCGGTCAATCTCATCAGTCGCTACCTGGACATCAAAGCCCGGCAACTGCTGTGATAGCAGAGTTGAAATCCCCATTTGCTTCCTGCTGCGCACAGGGTTATAGTTGTATCCATGCGTGCAATTCTCAATTTAAGTTCTAGATCCCGTTGAGCCAGGAATCAATACATGCGTTTTAAGCTGCCTTTTGTCGTCTTCGTCATTTTGTTGGGTGGGCTGATTTCGGCCCCGCGGGAAGCTATAGCTGAGCTCACCCGTGAGCAGGCAATTCAGAAAATACGACATCTTGGCGGGAAATTCGAATTTGTCTTTTCTGGTCCAGAAAAGAGAATCGACTCGATCGAGATTAACAGTTTCAGAATCACAGACGATGATCTGGCCCCACTGAATCAATTCACAGAATTGAAGAACCTGGTATTTGCGGGTGGTAGAATTAATGGCTCAGGACTGAAATCTCTCAAGCAATTAAAGGAACTGCAGAGCCTGAGGTTTTACGCCTGTCCTCTCAATGACCGCCATTTGGAACACCTGGAGCAATTTCCGAATCTGACACAGTTGTTTATCGAACAAGCTCCGCTGACGAATCAGGCTCTGGCCCATATTCAAAAAATACCAAAGCTGAAGACTTTGGTATTAGTGCGTACTCAAATCTCTGATGCGGAACTTGGCAGACTGCGCGAACTTAAATCATTGAACTTTCTGAACCTGTCCCACTCACAGATTACGGATGCAGGCTTGAAGCATCTCGAAGGGATGAACCAACTGAAATTTCTGGGTTTAAAAAACACTCAGGTCAGCTCGCAGGCAGCACGCAAATTACAGAAAGAAATACCCGGCTGCAGAATCAGATTTGACAGTCCTGTGGCACCCAGCGATCTGAAACTGGCTGAAGAGATTAACAAACTGGAAGGTAGTGTCAGCTACCGCGATTCAGGCCAACAGAGACAGATCATTCAGATCATTCTCAAAGGTAAAGAGGTTAACAACTCTTTTTTGAAGCAGCTCAAAGGGAAATCAAAACTGAGCGTCCTGAGCCTCGATTCCACCAGTATCAATGATGCAGGCCTCGAAAACCTGAAAGAACTCACGGGGCTGTATACTCTGCGACTGATGGCGAGCAACATTACGGATAAAGGGCTGGCACATCTCTCGAGTTTGCATAACCTGCGTTTCCTGAGTTTGCGGGAGAATCCGATCAGTGATGCGGGTCTGCAGCATTTATACTCCTTGAAAAAACTCGCCTCTCTCGATTTAAATCAGACCGGAGTTACAGCAGAGGGGATCAAGCAAATCCAACTGAAGCTTCCCGGATGTAAGATACTATCGAATCACGACTGGGACCAGATACCAGGGAGCAAAGCAATTGCTGCTTTAAAGTCACTGGGAGCTCATCCCTACTTCTCAAGTCGAACCCGGGATGGTCTTCCACTACCTGGTGCAGAGTGCTTCCTCACATTGCGGGGAGACCGCATCAGGAATGAGCATTTGAAATTACTCAGAGAGATTCCTCAGCTTAAATCGCTGGAGATTACCCAAACGGGAATTACAGATATTGGTCTGGCACAGCTCTCCGGCTTGAGTGAACTGAAAAAACTCAGTATTTCTGAATGCAGCATTTCCGGTTTAGGTCTGGGCAGACTTCAGGGGCTCAAGAATCTGGAAGAACTGAATTTCAGACTTATTTCGATCAAGGACGAGGGACTGACTTATCTCAAACAGTTCCCCAATCTGAAGTCATTAGAGTTGCTGGATTGCGGGTTGACCGATGCTGGACTGAGCCACCTTAATTCTGTTCCAGATCTGCAGTCATTAAGCCTCAGGGCTCTCAGAATCAGGGGGGCTGGACTTCGTGAATTGAAACATTTGAAATCTCTGAAGTCACTCAATCTGCATAATATCCCGTTTAAGGATACGGGTCTGGATGTATTGAGCGAATGTACTCAACTGAAATCACTCACTCTCAGAAAATGTAAATTCCGCAGTGAGGAACTTTCGCATCTATCCGGTTTGAAACACCTCGAGACCTTAATACTGGTAGATACCAAAGCTGAAGATAAAGATCTGGCAGTGATCGCTGAACTTGACCAACTACAGAAACTGAACCTGGCCCGTACACAACTAACTGACGCAGGACTGGTACATTTAGCAAATCTGGATCGGCTGGAAACGTTAGATTTATCCGGAACGAAAATAACCAGCCAGGGAACGGCACATTTAAAAAAGTTAAAGCAGCTCAAAACACTCGATCTGAATGATACCCAGGTTGATGATGCGGCTCTTGAATGGATTTGTTCCAACCCCGATTTATATTCACTGAATCTCTGGAATACTCAGGTCACGGATCGACTTTTTCAGGTCTTAAGAGATCAACATATTCAACTGAGAAAACTGGAGCTCATCAGTACCAGGGTGACCCCGGCGGGGGTCGCGCAATTCAAGGAACAGAATCCAGGTTGCGCAATTCGGGCTGTGCCTGCCCTGAGTAAGGCTACAGAGCTCGGCATGCAAAAACTAAGAGAGTCTGGTGCACATGCTTCCAAGATGAATGTGAATAATACTTTCTCTGTAGCTGTCCATCTCTCCAAGGTCGTCAACCACAGATCGCCTGCGGCTCCCCTGCATTTACAGTTTGAACTCCTGAAAGATGTTACCCCGCTATCTCATCTGGTTGTGACCAGCGACCAGCTGACAGACAGAGAAATCAAACAACTGCCACAGTTTACGGATCTGCATAGCCTGTCTTTGATTGGTTCGGAACTCTCAGACTCAGCACTCAAACTGATCTCACAATTGAAACATCTGAAAAAGCTCAAACTTTCCAATTCAAAGCTCACGGATCAGAAACTGATTCATCTGAAAAACATGACGAATCTGGAACTTCTGGAGCTTTCCCAGAACCAGATCACTGGTGAGGGTCTGAAACATCTCGCGGGGTTGACCAAGCTGCAAGATCTGGATTTAAGTAACAATCACATTTCCAGCGAAGGCATTCATCATCTGCAGTCACTGCAAAAACTTACGAATCTTGATCTTAATGGTACAAGAATGACTGACCAGGGAATCGAAAAACTGGTTGATCTGAAAGCACTGACTACTCTGAATTTACGGAAGACCAGAATGACTGATGCCAGTATCTACAGCATCAGAAAGATGACGCAACTCACCCATCTGAATCTGGAAGATACCGATGTGACTGACCGAGGGTTGAACGAACTTACCAGCCTGCAGAAGTTACGTACTTTGAATTTGAAAGAAACCAGGGTTTCCGCCGCTGCAATTAACAAATTTCAACAGCAACATCCGCAATGTCACCTCGTGTACCAGATTTCCATACCGAAAAGCTTTGCAGAGCTTCTGATCAAGTTAGGCAGGGCTCAGATTTCAGCCAGAAAGAAACAATTGGGTTCAGAGAATATTATATATTCTGTCTCCGTTCCCGACCGACTCATTCTCAGATATGATCCGCTCGATGAACTGCTCGCTATCCTCAAGGAATTCAAATATATTGAATCCCTTGATATCCTCTACAAAAAGCTGACAGACTCCAACCTAAAACATCTCGAATCCCTGACGAGTCTCAAAACCCTGAAACTGGATTGTCCGCAAATTACCAGCCAGGGACTGGAGTCACTTCAAGGGCTCCAGAATCTTTATCACCTGACCTTAAAATCACCGGATATCAAGGATGCAGGACTCGGACATCTTCATAAGATGCAGTATCTCTCACATCTGGACCTCACCGGTACACGAGTTGGGAACGACAGCCTGCAAACACTGCCGGATTTCAGTCGCCTGAGAACTCTGATTTTGAAGCAGACTCACGTCGATGATGAAGGTTTGCAACAGGTAGCCAAACTGACTTCGCTAAAAGAATTATCGCTCGAAGAAACTCGGGTTACCGGCACAGGGCTGGCTCATCTGAAAGATCTTTCGGAGCTTTCGATCTTGTCCTTAAAACAATGTCCTGTCACAGACGCCAGTCTGTCACACCTGAAAGATATGAAAGCTCTCACGCGAATCGATCTGAGTGAAACCAGCATTACAGACAAGGGTCTGGAGCATCTCAAATCATTGTCCGGTTTAAAGCACTTGAGTCTGTATAACACCGGTGTTACCACTGCAGGTGCGAAAGCAATCCAGGAACAACTCCCACACTGTCGAGTTTTCTATATCATTCCTTTCAGTGAGCAGGTGCAGAAGCAGATTAAACGTTTCCAGGAATTGGGGATGATGGTGCGGCCGACAATGGACGGATTTGAAATGAAAATGGGTGAGATCGTCGTTCTTCCCACCAGAAGACAGCTAAGTGATTCATTTCCTCATGTAGACCTCAGATTAAAGGAACTCAAAAACGTTCCCGACCTGAAGGTTTTATCTCTGGTCGATCAGCAAGTGACAGACAAAGGACTTAAAGTTCTAAAGCATTTGCCTCAACTACAGACGCTGGCTGTTTGCAGTCCTCTGGTTTCCGATGATGGATTAAAAGAAGTGACTCAATTGAAACAGTTGGAGGTTTTGATTTTATCGTCCTGTGATATCTCAGATGAAGGACTCGCTCATCTTGCGAATTTAAAAAACCTGAAAGAACTTTCCCTCAGAGATACAAAGATCACATTAGAAGGTTTAATTCACCTGAAAGACCTTAAGCATCTGGAGCGGGTCTCGGTACCCAAAAAAAACTTCCCCCAGGAAAAGCTCTATGAATTTTCAAAGTTATTTCCTGACACAGAAGTGTTTGACTATTAAGGCGCTCTCAACCAAGACTCCAACGTATACACCGGTACGGTTATATCGCTGGTATCAATTGTAAGACACAGTGTCCACGTCGAGTGTGGGAAATAGTGAAAAGATTTTTTCGGGTGATCTCACCGAATTCGGAGAGAAACTGGTGGTCAACATCGTGTGCATATCTATAAATGGTCGATATTTATAAAGAATTAACAAAACCGGCTCGCATATAAAATATGCGGGTCGTGGGACAGATTTCGTTCCCTCTTGTTTGACCGATGACTTTTTTCTTTTACTTAGTTCAGGGCCAGCCGTATAATTAAGATTCATTAGAAGTAAGCTACGTTTGTATTTGGAGTCATTTATGGCAGTCTGTTTAGTCCCCGTGAACCAGGGTCGCCCCATTGTGTTAGACAAGGCGATCATTCTTGTTGGACGGCATCCCGACTGCGATATCGTCATTAACGACAGCCCAAAGATTTCCCGCAAACACTGCTGCCTGGCGATTGTCAATGATCGCCCGGTGATCCGAGATCTGGGCAGTATGAACGGGGTTTACGTCAACGGAACACGTATCGATTCGGAAGTTCGTCTGAGACTGCATGACGAAATCAAGATCGGTAACGTCGCTTATCATCTGGAAAACATCGGTGCGGACGACAAGAAGAAGCAGGGACCAAAGGAAAACAACCTCAGTTCCGACGATGCCCCGACCAAGGCTCCTTCTGTACAGCACTTTAAAAAGCCTGGCAAAGACATCGACATCTCTCAGCAGTTCCCCGTCGCGATTTCCGAAAGCGGCCAGAACGTGAAAGCGAATGAGAATCTGGACAGCAACGATCTGAGCGCTGAAGATGAAGAAGACGAAGACAATTACTCGGACAGCTTTGAAGGACATGGCTCGAACGTCGAGTTCATTTCTTCGTCGTAGACTCTTCTACTCCGGTCTGCTCAGCAGGCGGAAACTGCCTCCCCCGATTTTTCATCTGAAATAACAGTGGGTGCCAGAACCTGAAATGAGCGATCGTCATGATCACCAGCAGTGTGATACAACTGATGATCCCGCCAATCAGAAACCAGCCTGACTGGTAAGCCCAGATCACTTGATGCTGACCCGCGGAAAGTTTCACACCCCGGTACATGCCATCCACCAGTTCTGCTTCCGCAGGCTGACCATCCACGTAGACTGACCAGCCGGGATACATGAGATCGGTCAGGATCAGCGTATCTTCTTCCGGCGTCTCTGCCTCAATGACAATTTCATTTGCCCGGTAGGACTTAATCTCTGCCTGCTGTTCGGCCACGGGATGTGTCCAGGCAACGCGACCGCGGGAACCTTCGAGTTCATAGAAGTAGACCGGTTCATCGAAGCGCCCCCAGGCGGGATTGATCACGGCATCGAAATCGCTCCATACCGGTTTGACCGGCCAGCGACTCAGGTCCAGTGGATGCTGACTCAGGATGTGTGTCACCCCTGCTTTTCTCAACCATTCAATCTGCTCCGGCGTGGCCGGTTCTTTAAAAGGCAGCGGTTCCGGCATGGCCACCGCGGGGTCGAAATACTGCTCGGGGCCGATACCCAGATAGACGGGCGTGGAAGCCACGCCAATCAAGGTCGGCAGGTTTGCGCCCGGGGCAAACAACCTCACCGGCTGACCGTACTTGCTGGTAATCTCACGCAGTGCACTCTGATCGACATTGTTAATCGGTGGATTCGGGATGACCGTAGCATAGGTCACATAGCGGCTGACGACCCAGAAATCCGCCGTGGTAAACAGGCAGACTAACGCCACCACCCCAATCTGAATCGCGGGCTTCCAGTGGGCGATGAGACGCTCCAGACAAACACCGGCGATTACCGCCACCGCAAATGTCGTAACGATGCCATAGCGTCCAGGACCGGTAAAGAAACTGAAACCGGGGATGTGTCTGGTGATCGGCATTAACCAGCCTGGTGTATAGAGGAGTGCCAGAAAACCAATGATTGCCAGTAAGACCAGTCGTCGGTCACGTGTCCACGCTCCGGAAAATGTACCGTAAATCAACAGCAGCAGTGCGGCGATCCCGAAGTAGAGATGTGCTTCCACCTGATTCGTGGCTTCCGAACCGGGAGCCAGTCCTGCATCAAGATTGACTTCATAAGGATACCAGGCCCAGGGCGCGACGATCTGCGACAGGTACCAGACGGGAATATGACCATAGCCGGGCTTATGCGAACGTTCGCCTACCTCGGCACGCTGACTGTGCTGTTTGAGTTCCCAGGTTGGCGCCAATTGAACTGCAGACAGTGCGTAGGTTGAAACAAAGGCGAGCAGCAACAGGATCACCGTGCGTCTGCGATAGGGTTTGAGTGCTTCGGTCGTATCATCCCGACTGAACCAGATGCGGGCGGGGATATAAACCAGCAGCATCAGTTGAGTGATGAAGGCCAGGTTAAAGTGGCCAGGCAGGATCTGCATACTGAGTGCGAAGCAGAGCAGAATCGGGTACCGCCAGTAGCGGGTCTGAAAGAAGGATTCCACGCACCAGAGTGTCAACGGGAGCCAGGCACCGCCGATGATGGCCCATTCCAGGCAGATCCGTGACGGAAACCAGCCGTAGGTGTAGACCAGCCCCGCGAAGAGTGCTGCCGCGATCGAATAACCGATCCGCCTGACATACAGGGCAGTGAAGACAAACGCAAGGATGTAATGCAGGATCTGCACGAAGTTATAAGCAGTATTAACGGGCAGAAAGCGGTAGGCGAAATAATTGAACGGGTAGAAGGCGCCGGTCTGGCTTTCCGCGACGAGGGGGAATCCATGACCGATGTAGGAATTCCAGAGCGGAAATTCGCCGGCCTGCAGGCGTTCTGCAAAGAAGGTTTTCTGTGGGAAGAAATAGGTATAGAGGTCGCCACCAATCAGTCCCCCACCCGACCAGAGACCGCTCCAGAAAACCCACGTCAGCGCGACGGCCATAATCAGAATGATACCGGCAAACAGGGGTGTGCCGAGCGGTTTTGTTTCCGCGGAGGGGGCGGGTTCGGCTTTCTTCTGGGAGGAACGACTCAAGCGACTGGACCTTGTGCTGACTGAATACTGTCTGAAATAAAAAAAGCAGGCGGCTGAATACCTGCGTGTATTCTAAGCCGCCTGCTCTGATGTCTCAACAGACTGCGTCCGGAAGTTAGTTCCCGAACATGCGGTTCAGGCGTGCCTGATGATAGGCCAGCTTTTCTGCGGAACTCATCGCTGCGAAATTCGGAGCTTCCTGAGTCTTCCCTGCTGCGGGTGTAGCCGCTGGTTTCTCTGCGGATGGGGTCGCCGGCTTGCCGCCTGCTTTCTTCTCCGGGAAGCTGAAGGTTTTGCCGTCTTCACCGCCATAGCTCATCACGGCGGTCTGGTAAGTCAGATCGGTTTCGAGATCGCGGTGCGGTTTAATGCTCAGTTCCTGCAGTACACCATGATAGGCTTTGACTGCGTCAACAGGCTGAATTTTGTCTTCGACCAGGTAACGCAAAAACTGAATGAAAGCGAGCTGATGTTCGGCCTGGTTGATCTTGCGACCAAAGAGGGCGACACGAGCCCCGTATTTCCGGGCATCGTAGATCAACTGGAAGGCATCGAGTGTCGTCCCTGCCGAACCGCCGAGAATACCGACGACGAGATGCGGATCATAGGCGACCAGTTCTTCCATGGCCCGCGGTCCGTGGTAGACCATCTTCAGAAAGACGGGACGTCCCGGCGATGCGACGCCGGCCAGGGTTCGGGCGATCAGGTCGTTAATGAAACCGGGGGCCAGATCTGCAGCGACCGCGTTACTGATGTTCGGATCGAAAATTTCCAGGAAGTGGCGGAACTTCTTACGTTCGGCTTCTTCGCGAAATTCCTTGTAGCGTTCAAGGGTCGCAAGGTCTTCTTCGAGATTGTTATTAAAGGTTACTGAGTAAAGACCCAGGTCGGCACCATAGGCGCGTTCTTCAGGCTTGCAGTCAAGATGTCCGCACTGGATGTGATCCAGGCTGGCCGACCGGAATGGTTTGGCCGGCGGCAGATGCAGTTTGCCTCCACGGGGAACGTGCACGTCGGTGGTGTCGTTGGCCCGGGCGGCGGGAGTGATCGGCGAGTTGTCGAACAGTCGTTCGTCGATCGTCAGTTTTTCACTGGTGCTGGCTGACATCAAGACGATGTCGACCACTTCCTGCTTGATGACTTCGCGAATCTGCTGACGGTATTCTGCCAGCGTTTTGTATTTGAGTTCCTGGTCGTGCCGTTCCGGAGAGAGTCCGGGGGCACCGATGCCGAAGGCCATGTCGGCGTCTTTGGCATCAGCAATGATAAACTCTTTTGAGCCGCTGGGGTCAGCGTGAATTGACTGAAGCTTCCTGTCGAGAGATTTTTCCATCACACAATCATTTCAAAAACAAAACGCAAAAGCAGAACGCATAAAACACTTCAGGTGGTCACCCGGCTGAGAATCAGCCGAGGACTTTGTCGACGGTTTCCCGCAGAACCCGGCCGGACTGAGTCAGAGCCAGCTGTTCTTTGGGCCAGAGTTCGATTTCCAGGTGCTGCATGACGCCGGTGCGGCCCATGACGGTCGGAACCGAAATACAGACATCCCGCAGACCAAAGGCACCATCCTGCAGTGATGAAACCGGCAGTATACGACGCTGGTCGAGGGCGATACAGTGTACGACATCGGCGATACTCACGCCGACAGCGAAACCAGCTCCGCCCTTTTTCTTGATGACTTCAGCTCCGCTGCCACGTGTTTTCTTTTCGACTTCAGCAATCAGACCGGCATTGACACCAGGGAACTTGTCCAGAGGGAGTCCGCCGACCTGGGCAGCTGACCAGACGGGAACCATACTGTCGCCGTGCTCGCCGAGAATCAGGGTGGAAACCTGTGTCGGAGGGACGTCCAGACGGGCTGCCAGCATGCTGCGAAGACGGGTGGTATCGAGAACGGTACCCAGACCGATGACCTGCTGAGGCGGCAGTCCGAGTTCTTTCATGGCCAGGTAGGTCAGTACGTCAACCGGGTTGGAAACGACGAAGACAATCGCCCCGGGTTTGGTGCCAACACGTTTGACGTCAGCCAGGATGTTTTTGAACAATTCGACATTGCGGTTAATCAGGTCCAGGCGGCTTTCATCGGGCTTACGACGCAGACCGGCGGTGATGACGATCACATCGCTGTCTTTCACCAGTTCGGTGCCCCCCGCATAAATCTTCTGATCTGCAGTCAAGGAGCTGCCGTGCAGCAGGTCCAGGGCCTGGCCTTCGACCAGTTCCTGATTGACGTCTACCAGAGCGATTTCCCGGACGATGCCTCCGGCCTGTAATGCAAAGGCGGCACAGGAACCGACGAGTCCCCCACCACCGATAATACTGACATTCATGATCAAATCTTTTCTATATATGACGAAGTGAGCTGTGAGTAATTCTGCAAACGCGTGCCCGGGTGATTTACCCGGGACGACGGCCCGGGGATTACTGCCCCAGGGCTGACATGACCTGATCGGTGATCGCTTTGATCAGCTGATCTGAGTTACCGCCGGCAGGTGCTGCTGCAGGCTGGGTCGATGGTTTCTGCAGGTATCCCGGGTAACTGGGAGCCGGCTCAAAGGCTTTCTGCTGCGGCAGACCTTCGGTATAACCTTCCCGGAAGGCGCTGTTGCCACAGAGATCACAGTCTTCAACGTGGAAACGGGGATCATCGAAACCGAGCTTCTGCTTCAGGTCGAGCAGTTCGCGGGTTTCGTTTTCCGTAAAGTAGTTGATGCGTCCGAGCTGCTTGGAGAGCAGCAGGATTTTACAGTACGCATCCAGAATTTCGGTTTTCCAGTAAGCGTCTTCCAGGGACTTACCGAAGCTGACGGTACCATGACCGGTCAGGATGATCGTGTTGGTGCCCCCTTTGAGGAAAGGCAGTACGGTGTCGGCGAATTTCTGTCCGCCCGGTGTTTCGTAAGGAGCCATAGGTACTTCGCCCATGAAGACTTCGACTTCGGGCAGCACACACTGTGGGATCGGCTCGCGGGCAACAGCGAAAGCGGTTGCGTGAGGCGGGTGACAGTGCACGACGGCTTTGACGTCGGGACGTTCTTTCATGATTGAGAGGTGCAGCAGGATTTCGCTGGTCCGCTTGCGGGTACCGGCGATCTGGTTGCCATCCAGGTCAACCGCACAGATGTCTTCGGGATTCATGAAACCTTTGCAGATCATCGTGGGCGAGCAGAGTACTTCGTTTTCGCCGACACGAATCGAAATGTTGCCATCGTTGGCAGCCGCGAAGCCTTTGTTGTAGACGCGACGTCCGATTTCGCAGATCTCTTCTTTCAGTTTCCGGTCGTGAATTCCACTGTTCCATTGACTCGACATGGTTTTGACTCCCAACGTAAATTTAAAAAGTATGTGTTTTCAGTTTGTGTGACTGGTCGTTAGTAAACTTCAACCTGATCCAGGATGGCCGACACATAGGCGTCGATCGGTTTGGTATCGGGATTAAAGGGAGCCGCTGCTTCCGCTCCTTCACTGACAGCAATCAGGCTGCCAGGTGAAGCACCCAACTCATCGTAGATCACAAACGGTTCCGTTTTCTTTTTCTTGTTTGTGTTCAGTTCGTCGCTCTTTAAGGGAATCCCGATAATCCACCGCGCGCCGTCCAGACTCGGATGCTTGCGTGACAGTGTCACTTTGCCGATGACTTCTGCGATTTTCATAATCTGGTTCCCTGTGTAGTTCCCTGAATTCGAATTCTTTGCCCACTCAGACTTCCGGATGCGGAGTGCCGGCGGAGACAAAGGCCTTCATCAGGTTTCTCAATTCAATGAATGATTTCTGCTCCGGGTTGATGCAAACGAGGTTTGGACTCATTTGCGACACAACCGTTCGCAGGTGATTCACATCCTGGATGGCGGCGGCACAGATTTTCTGATTCCGATTCGCCAGGCAGGCTGCTTTCTCTGCTGCCGAGACAAACAGGACCACGCCTGCGGCATCGGCACGACATAAACTGCTGACCGCCCCCTGGATCGCTTCGTCCAGAGAACCTGCCAGTTCCTGTGACCAGCTTGCGCCGGTCTGCTGTTCGATATTTGTCAGAGCCTGTTCCACCACGCCAGCCCGACTGAGGACTATCGCCCGCCAGGCGCCCCCCTGCTTCGCTTTTGTGGAAGCAGCGGCTGTCGCACGCTGAATCTCGACTTTGTGTTCCCGCAGATAATCTTTAGCCGAAGGGGTCAGAATGGCCCCGGCGGTGACGCCGATGACGGTCTGTCCTTTGGCTTTCTCTGCGAGCAGGTCGGCCGTGATCACTTTCTCTGACAGGATGACTGAGGAACTGTTCCTGACCTGGGTCATACCGCTGCCTGTTGCCTGTGTGACCTGCCCCTGACGGGAGAGGGTCGACAAGACATCGGCGACGACCTGATTGACCAGTTCTTCAGAAATCTGCATTAGTTTATTTCTTTTTCCTCGTAATCACCTGATCTTCATCGAGCACCCCCATGGTGGCCCAGCGGATGGGGGTATTGTCGGCCCCCACCATTTCCCGGACGGCAGCCCCGTCTGATGTCAACAGCACCAGATCGTGTTTGCCGCATCCGAGTTGATCGATGACCAGTTCAGGAAATCCATCTGCGTTGCCATCAATATCCAGTGTCTGGACGAGCAGCAGTCGCCAGCCTGCCAGACTGGGATGCTTTGCCGTGGCGGTTGCCCGTCCGATGACTCTGCCTGTCAACATATGATTTCAGTCCTGAAGTGGTGATCCGCGAAACGTAACTTAGATAATTCGTAAATGTCCGACGGTGGTGGAACGACGGAAGCGGGTGAAGGTCAGCGGGTTGGTGACCCCTTCCCCGGTGGGTGTCGCGATACTGAAGGAACCGTAGCCTTCACCACCGTTGCCCAGGGCAGCTCCACAGGGACCATTCTGCACAAACAGAGTGGTGTCCATGACGCGACCCATTTTGGTAATGGTTTCAATATTGCGTGAGTGAATCATGCTGGTGTGCCGGAATCCGTGTTCGAATTCTTTGGCCAGCTCGATTCCATGATCGGCGTTGCGACAGCGAACGAAAGGCACGAAGGGCATCATCTGCTCTTCAGGCACGAAGGGGTTGTTCGTATCGGTTTCACCGTAAAGTAACTGAGTTCCGGCCGGCACATTGACGCCGATCATCCCGGCGAGCACGGCGGCGTCTTTGCCGATCATGTCGCGGTTGAGCATAGCATGTCCGCCCGGTTCTTTGGGAGGAGCGAAGGCCAGCGATGTGAGTTGTGCGACCTGCTGAGCGTTCAGCTGGAATCCGCCATGACGTCCCATAGCTGACATCAGCTGGTCGAAGATACTGTCGACGGCGAAGACTTCTTTTTCGCCGATACAGAGCAGGTTGTTATCGTAGGCCGCCCCGATAATGATCGATTTGGCGGCGTTGTCGAGATCTGCGGTTTCATCGACGACCACGGGAGGATTCCCCGGTCCGGCGACGATGGCCCGTTTCTTGGCGGCCAGAGCAGCACGGGCAACGCCCGGTCCCCCGGTCACAACGAGCAACGGAATGCCGCGGTGATTGAAGATTTCGTCGGCGGTTTCCAGGGTCGGGTTACCGACGATGGTCACCAGGTTCTGCAGACCGGTCGCCTGGTAGATGGCCTGGTTGAAGCGACGCACCCCTTCACAGGCGATTTTCGCTCCGCTGGGGTGCGGGTTGACGACCAGCGTGTTGCCGGCGGCGACCATGTTGATGAAGTTACAGGCCAGAGTCGGCAGGGAGTGTGTTACAGGAGTAATGGCACCGATGACGCCGAAGGGGGCGTATTCGGTAAGGCTGATCCCGTTGTCCCCGGAGACGGCTTCGGTCTTGAGGAATTCCATGCCGGGAATGCTTTTGATCAGATGCAGTTTTTCGATTTTGTGATCGAGGCGACCGATTTTGGTCTCTTCGAGTTCCATGCGGCCCAGTTCTTCCGCCTGGGTATCGCAGATCTGCCGCACGATTTCGAGTGCCTTGGCCCGGTCTTCCAGAGTGGCCTTGAGCAACTGCTGCTGACCTGCGGTGGCAGCGGCAACCGCCTGGTCAACACTGTTGAACACGCCCCAGTCGCCATCGCTGCCGGCGGGTGCGGAACCATAGCCACCCCGGTTATTGAGCTGCGATAACACTTCCTGAACGACACTGCGAATGGCTTCTTCTGTCGCCTGCATAATCTATCTCTCCCCGAGTCGCCGGCTGTGAAAGCGGGTGTTTCCTGTGGCGGACTCAGTCTGTTTTATTTCAGTTTTGGTTTTCCAGGTTATAGTTTTCCATCTGGTTGCGAATCCATGCTTCCAGTTTTGATTTGGTCGGTACCGAAGCAATCATGACCAGCAGCAATATGCCGACAGCCACAAGCGAAAGTACCTGGCTTTCTGTCATATAGGCCACCAGATTGAGCATCGCCGCTCCTTCCAGTAAGGCCAGTCCCACAATCAGACGAGTCATGAAAATCTGATCGTAGGTTGCCAGAACCTCGTCTTCGTCCTGAATATTCTCTGTCTTAATTCTCTCCATGGCCTGGTTGAACATGTTGCGTCCTACCAGATCCGGCACAAAGGTGCGTAATGCCAGCATGACCGCTGTAGCACCCAGTCCCACATATGTCAGGAGCGGCAGATCGTCGCCGGGTGCTTCGTCCTTTCCCAGGATTCCGACCACGACCACTCCGAAGGTTACCACACCCATGATCAGGGCAAACCAGATGATGAACATCGTCCGGTGTCTCTGCTCTGGCGTTGCCTGTGGTAACTGTCTGGCCATGATTTGATTCCCGTTCAGAACGAACTTCAGTCCTTCGAGTTAAAAATCTCCCGGTTGCCAATGTGTACCTGATCGACGATGCCGATGATGGCTGCATCGATGGGCAGTTTTTTGGTTTCCGGTGTGAAGCGGGCTGATGACCCCTGCACACACAGCACGACCTCACCCTGCCCTGCCCCCACGGTATCGACGACGATAAACGACCGTCCGGTGGGAGTCAGATCACTCTGGTCTTTTTCATTGACGCGCAACGGTTCGACAATCAACAGTTTCTGACCGACCATCGCTTCGACTTTCTGAGACGAAACGACGCTTCCGGTGATACGTCCTACAAACATCGAACCAACTCCTGTTTAATCCCGTGAAAGGATACTTCTATTCTCGGGGCGTTACGCACGCCCTTCGATGGTTTCTACTGTCTGCCGTGCTACGACAATCTCCTCATTGGTAGGCACGACCCAGATCTGCACGTTACTGTCATCCGCCTGGATCTGTGATTCCTCGGACGCATTCTGATTGCGTTCCGCATCCAGTCGAATTCCCGCCCATTCCAGATTGCTGCAGACCTTTTCTCGCAGGCTGACACTGTTCTCACCGATTCCACCCGTGAAAACAATCGCATCCACGCCGCCCAGAACCGTCATGTAACCTCCCAGGTAATGCCGGATGGCTGAGTGGAACACGCCCAGGGCCAGTTGAGCCCGCTCGTGTCCGTTGGCGGCCGCTTCTTCCAGATCGCGACAGTCGCCACTCAATCCGCTCATCCCCAAAAGACCACCCTTACTCGACAGGTCTTCCAGAAGTTCCTCCAGAGATTTTCCGGTGGCCTTCTGCAGAACCGGCAGAGCAAACGGATCAAAATCACCCACACGGTTGTTGTGGGGCAATCCTGTCTGAGGGCTCATACCCAGACTGTTGGCTTTAGAGACACCTCCGTGCATGGCACAGAGAGAACTGCTGCCTCCCAGGTGGCAGGAAATCACCTTCAGATCGTCTTTACCGGTGAGCTCGGCCATACGTGAGCCGATATACCGGTGACTGGCACCATGGAACCCCCAGCGTTTGACTTCGTACTCTTCGTCCCATTGGAACGGGATGGCGTAGGTACGATTTTCCGGCGGGATGGTTTCATGGAAGGCGGTTTCGAGTGCGGCAACCAGCGGGATATCAGGGAATGCCTGACGCAGTTGTCGCATGGCCCGGGCATACGGAGGATTGTGAGCCGGCGCGATGTCGGACAGGGCCTCCATTTTGGTCAGCAGGGTTTCTTCTACCAGGCGTACGCCACTCATGTTTCCGGCAAAGACCGCTTTGAAACCAATACCGGCAACTTCGTCGGCTGACTCGAGACAACCCCATTCGGGGTTGGTCAACTGAGACAGACATAGGTTGACGGCGGCTGCATGGTCGGGCACGTTCTGTTCGTGCTCTTCCCGATGCTCACCAATTTCAACGACGCAGTGCGACTGTTCGCCGCCGATCCGATCGATGCCCCCGCGTGCGAGCTGCACTTCTGCGGGCATATCAAACAGGCGATACTTGAAACTGGTGGAACCTAAATTGGCAACTAGTACTTTCATTGCAGGAATCCATTCTGTGACTTGAGGACTGGTGTTTCGACTTCCCTTTTCCCGCAGTTCAATGGTGAACCCCGGGAAGAACCAACAGTACGTTTCTTAGATAAAGTTTGCCATCAGGCTTTCGGAGGGGCGTGCGATCACGTGAGCGCCAACCAGTTCTCCGATCTGAGAAGCGGCAGCAGCACCAGCGTCAACAGCAGCACGAACCGATCCGATATCACCCTGGATCACGGTGGTAATGTAGGCACCACCAATCTGAATCTGGTCAACCAGAGTCACGTTGGCAGCTTTCAGCATGGCGTCGGAAGCTTCGATTTGAGCGACCAGACCTTTTGTTTCAATCAGACCAATTGCTTCGGAACTCATTATGTTATTCTCTTTCAATGTAATGGGTTGAGCTGAATCCTGTGTTGCTTCATACCAGTTGAACGTCAACTGGTTATGTTCATCCTCAAAGCGTTCAGATTCAGGGACTTCAGCTGTCAAAGTTCAGAACCCGTTAATTACTTTTTGGCAGCGGCAGTTTTACCGGGCAGTACATTAGCCAGTTCTTCGTGCGGACGAGGAATAACCTGTACGCTGACAACTTCGCCTACTTTGCTGGCAGCAGCAGCACCGGCATCGATGGCAGCTTTCACAGCAGCGACGTCGCCGACAACAAATGCGGTTACCAGACCGCTACCGACTTTTTCCCAGCCAATCATCTGTACGTTGGCTGCTTTGAGCATTGCATCGGCGGCTTCAATCAGGCTGATCAGCCCTTTTGTTTCCACCATTCCCAGGGCTTCCATTGCTTTCGCCATGAGTCAGTTCTCCTTGTTAGAGACAGTAAAAAAACAGTTCGTGATTTCTACGGACCCGGCACCCGGATCCGCAACAGGAATTAAGCGATGCATCCGCATGACGCACCGGTGGCTGATCTGTTGAGGATCAGCTGTGTTTGCATTTACAGGATTCCGGGACGAAGAGTTTGACCGAAGTCGCATGATCGAGGTCGACGGCGTTGCCTTCGTCGGTATCGATGTGGACTTCCAGTTTGACGTCCGGGTTTTCGCGTACGACCACATCTTCGAGGACCGTCGTGCAGCCGGGGGAATCGACCCGCAGGTGCAGGCTGTCGCCGTTGGCACAACCGTAGTAAGCACAGTCAGCGGGTGACATGTGAACGTGACGGGCAGCCCGGATCACGCCGAAATCGAGTTCGACGACTCCCTGGGGTCCCATCAGCACACAACCAGGTGTGCCTTTGATGTCGCCACTGATGCGGACGGGCAGATCCAGTCCGAGCGAGATGGAATCGGTGTAGGCCAGTTCGACCTGAGTATCGCCACGGCAAGGTCCCAGAACGCGAACGTTGGGGATCATCCGGCGGCGGGGGCCGACAATCGCCACGGTCTGAGTGGCGGCGAAGTAGCCATCCTGGTAGAGGTCTTTCTGGACTTCGAGTTCAGAGCCTTTGCCGAACAGGACTTCCAGGTGTTCCTGAGAGAGATGCACGTGTCGTGCTGAGATATTCACAACCAGGGGGTTCGGGGCCGTCTGCAGTCCCGGAGCTGATGTGCCCGGGAGTTGTTGAGATAAAGCCTGACGAACCAGTTGTTCAACCTGCGAGCGAGAGATGGAATTTTTCAGTTGTGTCATAATATCTGATCTCAATTTATTGTATGGTCTCGATGATCGATTCAGAGATTGTCAGGTTTCGACAATCGTGAGTTTGATGCCGGCATCGCGGAGTACCTGCTGCCACTCTTCCGTGATCCCGTCGTCCACGACGATGTGATCGACGTCCGCCAGCGGGCAGAGGTAGGCCAGAGCCGAATGCCCGAATTTGGTACTGTCAGTCACCACGATCACTTCTTCTGCAGCGGCAAACATCTGCTGCTCCGTTTCCACCAGTAACATGTTGCTGTTGTACAGCCCGTCTTCCGTGATTCCGCCGACGCTGATAATGAGGCGACGCACATGGACGCTTTTCAGCGATTCCACAGCAGTCTTCCCCAAGGCAACGCCGGTTTTGGGAAACAGGAAGCCTCCGATCAACATCAGATCGACCTTGGGCTGGTTGACCAGCAGATTGGCGATCGGCAGTGAATTGGTGACGACCTGTAGTTCTTTGCCCGCCAGTTGACGAGCGACTTCGAGAGTGGTTGTGCCTCCATCCATCAGCACAGCCTCTCCGGGAGCAATCAGATCAGCCACAGCTTGAGCAACCAGCCTTTTTTGCCTGGACGACATAAAAGACCGATCTTCAAAAGTAGCTAAGGACTCTCCCACGTAAGCAGCGCCACCACGAGTGCGACGAATCTGACCGATTCCGTCAAGATACTCCAAATCCCTCCGAATCGTAGATTCCGAGGCACCGACAGAATCCATCAAATCCACAAGGGAGACAAACCCCTTGTTTTCGACAATCTTTAGGATGCTTTCCCGTCTTTCGTCAAGTAACATTGACATGCAAACTCCTCCTGAGACGATCTATTTCCCTAAAGAATATGCCTCTCGTAGCGCTTTCTTTCAATCAATATCTTCAAAATACACTCAATATATTTCACTTTCAATCAAAAACTGTCAGTTGTTTTGATATTTCCCAGAGACTTCATCTTTCCTAAAGCAAATATTCATCTGAGAGCGGAATTCGCTAAAGTCCCGCCTGCTTACCTGGTTTGACGGAAGTCTATATCCCAAACTTACATCAGAACCGGGACTTGAGTCGCTTTTGGGAGACATTTCAGGGCCTGAATTCTCTGTTTCTTCACCCTGGATACCGGTCACTGCCAGTGGGACGGGTTCTGTCAGTTCTAGCGGTTCCCCGGTTTCAACGATTTTGATCTGCACATTTGCTGTCTGTTTCAGTGATTGGTGATCACTCAGCCCCCTGCTCACGTCGATCACCTCCCATGGAAGGCTGCGCGAGGATCGCGCGGAAACGATCGTCAGGGAGGACCGGAGTGAAAGTCAAATCTTCGATAGCCGTTTCACTGCTCACGTGCACGCTCTGCGGTTGCGCTGCAGGTCCCGCCTCCTACCTGGCCCGGAAGTCTGAAACTCCCGCAGCTGAAAAACAGGAGGCGTCGTACACACTTTCCCTGGACGAAGAGACCGCGCCCACCCCAGAGACGCAGCAGGCTGCTGAGACAAAACTGGTGGCTCATGAAGAACCGGTGGAGCTGCCCCTCTCTGAGATCGCTGCGCCCCTGCCCCCCGAACCCGATCACACGACAGCGTTCCCCGCGAATTCCTGCTCTCTCGTGGAACTCGAAGCACTGGCCCAGGCACACAACCCGACCCTGATTCAAGCCCAGGCTCAGGTGGATGCTGCCCGGGGTGCCGCCTACCAGGCCGGCCTCAAACCAAATCCGGTGATGGGTTATAAAGCGGACCAGATCGGCATCGAAGGAACCCCCGGCGAGTTGCAGGGTGGGTTTGTCTCACAGGAGATCGTGACCGGTGGCAAGCTGAAGCTGAGTCGCGCCAAGTGGACGCAGCAGATGTGTATCGCTGAAACGAACCTGCAGGCACAATGCACGCGGGTACTCAACGATGTGCAGATCCATTACTACCGGACCCTCGCAGCGCAGCAGTTACTGGCGGTACAGAAGCAGTTGCTGGCGAATGCGGAAGATAACCTGCAGACCCATAAGGAGATGCTCAACCTGGGGCAGACCAATCAGGCGGGACTACTCCAGGCCGAGGTGGATCTGCAAAAGGCGCGTCTCAACCTGCAGACTGCAGAGAACGATCTGGAGCAGGAATGGCGTAAGCTGGTAGCGATGGTGGGTGTCCCCGAACTCGCATGCACGACCCTGGTTGGTTCGCTGGAACCGCAGAGCGAACTGCTGGACTGGAATATGGTGCTCAATCAACTGCTGGAAAGCAGCCCGGAGATTGTGGCTGCCTGGGAACGGGTGCAGCATGATGAGATCACCGTAGAACGGGAAAAGGTCCAGCCGATTCCGAATGTCCTGTTGAATGTGGACTTTGGTCACAACTATGAAACGGACAACTCGGTGGCGGGCGTGTCGGTCGGGCTGCCCATTCCGATCTTTGACCGGAACCAGGGGACGGTGGATCAGGCGCTGGCCGACCTGAATCAGTCGCGGGCCAATGTGAAAAGGTTAGAACTCTCGCTGATGAGCCGACTTTCGCACACTTATCGCGATTACCGGACCTCCCGTCAGCATGTGGAAGCTTACCGGGACCGCATGCTGCCTAAGGCGAAACAGGCTTACGAAATTACGCACGACAGTTATTACAAACGCCGGGCTCCGTGGCTGGACGTGCTGATGGCGCAAAAGATGTATTTGAACCTGCAGCAGGATTACATCCAGAGTCAGCTGCAGAACCAGGAAACCGAAGTGGCGATTCGCGGAATGCTGTTGACGGGCGGACTGAATATTCCGCCGGCCCCCATGGGTGGTGGACACATCGACGCGGTGCCCAAGCCCCGCTAAAGCGAACGGAATCATCAGTTAAAGTGAATCAAAACCAGGCGAGCCGGCCTGATGAAAGAGGAATGATGACAACTCCCCACGATCGCAGAAATTTTCTGGCACAGGGTGCGGCAGCAACCGCAGGTCTGTTCGCGACCCGTTCGGTACTGGGCCAGCAGAACGACTCATTCGCGACGACCGAACAGCAGAATACGGATCAGAACGACGATGGGTACCCCCGCCTGCATCCGGGGCTGGGTGGTCCGATCGGCAGCGCGACCGACCGGGGTAAACTGGTTCCGGGACTGGGGAAGACCGGCGAGCCTCCCGTGGGAATTACCGCACCGGACCTGAAGACCACCAGCGGTAAAGTCATCGACGGGGTTCGCGAGTTTCATCTGCACGCGATGCCCGTCCGTCGCGAAGTCCTGCCGGGAATCTGGATGGATGCATACGGTTACAACGGGGAGTTCCCCGGACCAGCTCTGGAAATGTACCAGGGAGAGCGGGTACGGATTGTGTTCAAAAACGATCTCCCTGAAGCCACGACGCTGCACTCACACGGGCTGGAACTGCCGATCTACATGGACGGGATTCCTGCCGTCACACAACCCCTGGTCAAACCGGGGCAGACGTTCGTGTATGAATACGACGTGCACCAGGAAGGGAGTTATTTTCTGCATCCGCACGTTGCGATGCAGGAGGCGATCGGAATGGTGGTCCCCTTCATCATTCATCCCAAGGTGGCGTACGAACCGGTTGTGGATCGGGATTTCGTATTGATGACACAGCAGTTCTCAATGATGCCGAACGCCAGCATTCCCAACACGACTTCGATGGACTGGAACTTCCTGACCATCAATGGCCGCTGCGGCCCTTATACGACGCCGCTGGTCTGCAAACTGGGCGAGCGGGTACGAATCCGTTTTCTGAATTTCAGTACGCTGCATCAGCACCCGATGCACCTGCATGGGCACACGTTCTGGGTGACGGGAACAGAGGGGGGCCGCATTCCGGAGTCGGCGTGGATTCCGGGTAACACCGTGATTGTCGGCGTGGCCCAGGCGCGGGATGTGGAATTCATCGCCAACAACCCGGGTGACTGGGTGCTGCACTGCCACATGTTCCATCACATGATGAACCATATGGTGACCCAGGTCGGACCGATTGTGCGCGAGAAGTGGAACGACGCGGAGGAAATTGTTCCCGGCTTTCCACAGATGATGTCGAGTGCGAAACTGACGAAGGAAGACATTCACAAACTGACCAGTCGCCGTGAAACGCAGGGGATGCGAGAGGGCTGGTATCATGGCGTGCATGGTCTGTTTACCGTCATGCGGGTGCTGCCCCCGGATCTATACGACAAGGTCATGCACACCAATGAGCCCATTCCGCCTTTCTCGAGCACGCCCAAGGGGCCGCCGCCGGGGAGTCAGTCGCTTTAATCTGCGATGACAGTACGACGCTCGACGACTTTGATTTTACCGGCAGCATAGAGGCGCAGCACTTCGGGATAAAGGTCGCATTCGGCTTCAAAGACCCGGGCGGCGACATCGTCGGGCGAGTCAGTCCCTTTCACGGGGACTGCGGACTGGGCGATGATGGGACCGTGGTCGTATTCGTTGTCGGCAAAGTGCACCGTACAACCGCTGACCTTTACGCCGCGTGAAACGACCGCTTCATGCACTTTGTGGCCGTAATAGCCGTGCCCGCAGAAAGAGGGAATCAGCGCGGGATGGATATTCATTACGCGGTACAGATAATCCTCGGGGATGTGAATCAGCGAGAGAAAACCGGCAAGCGTCACCAGGTCGACTTCGCAGGCGCGACACCGTTCAAAGATCGCATGGCTAAAGGCTTCGATGTTCTCAAAATCCCGACGGGCAATGACTTCGCAGTTGAGGCCGGCGGCTTCCGCTTTGGCAATCCCGCCACAACCGGGACGACTGGCAATTACCAGGGGAACCTCAATATCGAGCTGGCCGGCGGCTTTCTGTTCCAGGAAGTTGGTCAGGGTGGTGCCGCCACCAGAAATCAGGACGGCCAGTTTCAGGGGACGGTTCAGGACAGGTGAAGTCATCAATTCCGTTTTCGTGCTGTTGAAATGTTGTGGGTGTATGGTTTCAGGACCGTGGTGAATCAGGGGGCGACGAGTCTGATTTTGAATCGCGTGCGGATCCGGTTTCGTTTGCAGGTGGTTTGATCTGAGGCGTTGTTTCGGAAGACGTGGTTTCGGAGGAGAGTTGATCGAAGCTGACTTCCCCCTGGCTGGTTTGCAGTCGTTTCTCGCGGAATTCTTTGTCCCGCTGATTATTCCGCCACATCATAATCCCGACGCCTGCGATCAGCAGGATGAACGTGGTTCCCAGAATCACGACGAAGAGTTGCCCGCCGGTTTCATCGGTTTGAGGGGGCGTCCATTCGAGTCGTTGTGCGAGAATCAGCGGTGCGATGCGCGAGGTATCCTGGGCTGAGTAGAGGTACATTTTGAAAACATAACCGGTGACGGTGACATGATCGATCACATCGGTCCCTTCCGGGAGTCCGTTTTTCAGAGCCGGGGGGACTTCGGTGCAGATGACCACGACGGGATTCTGCTGCGAATCGTCGGTAAACATCCAGGCTTCGTAGAGTGTCTTAATGCCGAACTTGTTGTCCGCGGAGGCGGGATAATGGACGAGCTTACGAACCCGACCGGTGAGCGTGACCAGCCTCCCTTTCCAGCGGTTCATGTTTTTGAAGATATCGGGAAAAAGTGGGAGCTTGAGTTCGGGGTGTTCACGAAACGTTTTCAGTTCGGAGCGGCGGTTCTGCAGATTGAATTCCGCGGCTTGCTTCTGATCCTGCAGGCTGGTTTCCCGGAGGTGATTGAGGACGTAGTAGTAGAGCGTCTGTTCGTCATCCAGTACGCCGCCCAGGGCTTTGTCTTCCACTTCGTTGAACAGTGAGGGCTGCAATTGCTCCGGAAACGGTTTGAAGGGATCTCCGCCAGTTTTTTCATCCGCCAGGAGTGTCAGCGGGGCCAGCAGACTGACCAGTCCGACGAGCGTCCGGATTCGGCAAGAAGACAGCATATTTCGCTCCCAGGGTTTCACTTCAATAAGTTCTTTAATATAACAGTATTATGGCAATTGCCTGTGAGCCCTATTTTGTCGACCCACGGACAATTTGTCGAGCTTAAATTATTTCACAGCCGAGTGGTAATGCGTGGCGTAATCCCTTATTTGATAAGAGTTTTTGGTCTTTTACGCCTCAGAGAGAGCATTGACACAAAACAGAGTATCTCTATAATTCCCTAGAATTTGACTGAGCGCAACTGGGGTTTTCTGCTGTGATTCTTGAGGATCAATCCGATCCTTGAGTGTACCAGTGATGTCATTGCAGGGTAAAGTCTTATCAGACCTGGAGTGACCTGAGATTGCCTGAAACCTTCCACTGGATTGTGGGAGTAACTCACCTGGCGTCGACACCCTGTTAATTCAGGATCAAGGGACCTAAGGTCATACTGATATTATCTGCTTTTTTTAAAGTACCAACCGAATCCAAATAGTAACGGAGACAACCAGTAATGGCGGAAAACGTATTGGAATTTACTGATGCCAACTTCCAGTCTGAAGTATTGGAAGCATCTGAGCCTGTATTAGTCGACTTCTGGGCCCCCTGGTGTGGTCCCTGCAAAATGATGATGCCAACCATCGAGGAAATTGCCAGCGACTACTCAGGCCGTGTGCGTGTTGGAAAGCTGAATACCGATGAAAACCCCGGTATTGCTTCCGCAAGCAGCATCAGCGCCATCCCGACCGTAAAACTTTATAAAGGTGGTCAAGTGGTTGAAACGTTTGTGGGTGTGACTCCCAAAGAACGTTTCGCAGCATCACTGGACAGCCAGCTGTAACCACAGTGTGTTGAGTGGTTATTGAACTCATGTGGGCAGAGAGGAGGAGCTGATCCTGCCTTTCTGCCCTTTTTGTCGTTGAACCGACGCGCGTTCCCGATTGAACTGATTGCATAGTGGAAAGGGATTTCACAGCATCAGTCTCACACGGGAGCAACAGTCAGACGCTTCTCAGGGAAAGGAATCCCGGTATGAGCGAAGAAACCAGCCCGGATCAGAAATCTCAGACTTCCCCGCCTTTTGCGGGTTTCAAGCCTCCTGCGCCGGAACCTGAAGAATCTCATCCCCTGCCCGGCCCTGACGGAATCCAGCGTCGTCTGGACGTTCCGCATCGCGATTCCGAACTCACCTCGGAAGCTGACTCCAGTTTCAGTGCAGAGAAACAGGCTGCGCTGGAAGCAAGCCTCTCCCATGCTGCGGGTGCGGGTGAGACACAGAGCCAGGGTGCGAACGAATCGGGAACCTCACTGACCGGCGCAGAACTGCTGAACCAGGCGGGTGAAATTGCAAACTACCTGAAAACCCAGTTCGCCGAAATCAGTCGACGGGAACAGACGCTCAACAGTCAGCTGGGTGAAATCGATAACGAACGTCGTAAGATCCGCATGTGGGTCTCGCAGATCGAAGAGCAGTACGACGAGCGGGAAGCCAGTATTCGGGATAAAGAAACCGAGCTGATCCGTAAAGCGGTCGAGTGCGAGAAGCTGGCGAAAACGGTTCAGCACGAACAGGAAAAAGTTTTCGAAGCCCAGGATCGGATCGAACAGGAACGCAGCGAAATGCGTGACCTGATCCTGATGGAATTTGCAGAACAGCGAGAATCCCTGGAACGCCAGCGTCTGGATCTGATCAACGAACGGAAACGGATTCGCGAAGAAGTTCTGGAAACGCTGACCGAACAAATGCGCGAACTGGAACACGATCAGGACGAATGGCGGGGCGTGCGGCAGACCGAGTTGAATCATCTGAAGCGGGAACGCGAACTGCACGAAGAGACGATTCGCAAGGTTGAAGCGGAACTCGAATCCCGCCGGGATAAATTCGAACTGGAACTGAAAACCCGCCAGGCCGACTGGGAATCGAAACGCCACGCCGAGGAAGAGGCGCTGGCCACACGTGAACGGGACTTCGTCATCCGTTCGGAAGAGATCGAACACCAGCTGTCGATTCAGCGTGAGGATCTGGAGCGCGAGTACGGCTCCCGGGAGGATCAGTTCGACCAGAAACGGACGCTGATCGAGAACCGGATCAAGTTCCAGGAGAATCACCTGCTGCGACTGCGGAGCCAGGTCGAAAAAGAACAGCATGAATTCCAGCGTCAGCAACAGATCCAGCAGCAGCAACACGAGCAGAACGAACGCATTCACCTGCTGCGGATGAAACAGCTGGACCGCTTCCGCGATTTACTGCAGCAGCGCGAGCAGTCGCTGAGTAAGGAACGGGCGCTGCATACCGAATTACGACGCTCTGTCGAACGGTATGAGAAAAATCAGAAACAGCGGATGACTGACGAATACGAAGCCTGGCACAAGGAACGCGAATCGCAAAAGGCGGAACTCCGCCGTCAGCACGACATGCTGGCTCTGCATGCAGAGAACCTGGAACGCCGACGCGAGCGGCTGGATACGCTGCGAGCGGAAGTCGAAGAGACGCATCGCGCTACGCTCGAAATGCGACTGGCGCTCGAAGAGGGCTGGGCTCAGCTGACCCAGGCGGAAGGTGAGGAAGCAGCCCGCCTGCGACTGGATAAGGCCCGCGATGCACTGGCTTCACATTACCGGCAGTTACGCGAATCGCTGTCGGTGGAGCGGCAGGAACTGGATCATTCACAGGAATTGTTTCATCGACACCGGGATGAATTCCGCCAGGAACGTCAGGCCTTGTCCGAATGGATTGCCGAGCGGGATGAGCAGTTACGTCTACGGAGTGAGCAGTTGCGGTTTGAAGCAGAACAGCTGGCAACACGCGACGCGGCCTGGGGTCAGAAACGGGAACTGTGGTTGCAGGAGAAGGTTCAGGCGGAACAGATTATTCGCGACCTGCTGCAACAGTTAACCGACCTGACGGGCATTGAAGGCACGTTGAAGGCGACGGCCCTGCAGGCAGCAGCGGAAGAAGAAGCGACGCTCGATACAGATGAGGAAACGGAAGCATCTGCGGAAGAGTTTGATGCGGAGACGAAGCTGGATCTGCGCGACGAGGGTTAGCGTTTCTCGCTCAAGCACAGTTGGTCGAACCAACTGTGGCAGTCGGCGGGTTGGTGTGCTGGTTCCGAGTCGAGCGATTACTTTGGGACCTCTTGTTGCCTGAGGCAATCCCGGATTACATCCGGGAGCACCCGGTCTAACAGAAAATGTAATTTTGCGAGAGCGTTTGAAATCTTGCTCTGTCAGTTTCCTGCTCGCTGCGCTCGGCCCGAATTGCATTCGGGCTTACCCGTGATTCTTGAATGGAAGTAGCATTGTGCGAGCACAGTTGGTCGAGCCAACTGTGGTACCCGGTATCACAAAATGACCGGGGATTAACGCAGGTCTTTCCAGGCATCCCAACAGAGGAAGAGTACCAGGCCGGCGGAGACCAGGAACATGATGTCCATCATCATGCTGCCGCGAAAGGGGATGCCAATCGCGATATCAGCCAGTGCGAGGGCCGCCACGATTCCTGAAGCGGCCATCGAGCCCATGATCATTTTTTTGGGTGCATCTGACATTAAGATCCTCGTCTCTCTCTACCTCTGTCAAAGCTGTCTGCTTAATGGATGTCTTGTACTCGTCTTGAAATGACCTTCGATGAGCACTCTCGTTTCAAGTATACCTTATCCTCTGGTGGAATTTCCAGTCGATTCTGAGAACTGATTCCTCGCGTCGTTGATCCCTGCCCCGCTGCGATCTGCGAGACCTGAAAAACCGTTATAACAGTGCCAGCCGACACCTGCCGTGGGCTTCAGGACCCGAGCGAGCAGAGCTCGATGATGTGTCCGTCCGGATCGTTGACGAAGGTCTGAGTAGCTCCATCGGGCCGGGGTTTGGGAGGCGAAACGATGGGAATTCCCTGCTGCAGTGCCTGTGCATAGGCCTGATTCGCATTCTGTACCTGAAAGGCGAAATGGTGTGTGCGGGTGTTCGGTTCGACATCGGCCTGCCCAGCTGCGCCGGACTGATCGTGTTCGAGGATGAGGTGAATCTGCTGTCCGCCGATCTGGTACCAGTGGCCTTCGAAGGAAAACGCAGGCCGAGGCACCTGATCCATGCCCAGAAAATCGACGTAAAACTTACGTGAGGCTTCCAGATCTTTGACCACAAGAGTGATGTGATCGAAGGCTTGAACCTGCACACATTCTGTGGGGGCAACATTAGACATGAATTCGCCTTTCTTGTTTCAGGTTGCTGATCAGGAAACGGAGGAGGCCAGGATTGGTTCCCCGATGCTCCAGGAAGCGCCGTCGCGGACAATGTGCCGATAGAGGGTATCGCGTTCGACGGGGATGCGACCTGCTTCCTTGATCAGGCGATGCAGCATTTCGACGGTCAGCCCTTCCGGCGTTTTGGCTCCGGCATCGTGATAGATCAGTTCGTGAACCACGGTTCCGTCCAGGTCGTCTGCACCAAAGCTGAGGGCGGTCTGTGCGGTCTTTTCGCCGAGCATGATCCAGTAGGCTTTAATGTGATCGAAGTTATCGAGCATGATCCGTGAGAGTGCGATCATCTTAAGGTCGGTGAGTCCGGAGGCTTTGGGGATTTCTGACATCCCGGTGTTTTCCGGATGGAAGGCCAGCGGGATAAACGTCTGGAATCCGCCGGTCTCATCCTGCAGTTCCCGCAGGCGGCAGAGATGGTCGACGCGGTGTTTGGCCTGTTCGTAGTGGCCGTAGAGAATGGTGGCGTTACTCCGCAGTCCGAGGTTGTGAGCTTCGCGGTGGATGTCGATCCAGCTCTGGGCGTCGGCCTTGTGTTCGCAGATTTTTTCGCGGACTTCGGGATGGAAGATCTCAGCACCGCCGCCGGGCATGCTGCCCAAACCGGCTTCCATCATCTGTTCGAGCACCCAACGGGTCGGCTTTTTGGTCATGAAGCTGAACCAGTTGATTTCCACGGGCGTCCAGGCTTTGATGTGCAGCTCGGGATATTCGTCGTGAATGGTGCTGACGACATCGAGGTACCAGTCGAATTTTTTCTGGTGATGCAGCCCGCCGACGACGTGGATTTCCGTAGCGCCGCTGACGCGGGCTTCCTGAACACGTTCGCGAATCATGTCTTCGGTGAAGGTGTAACCGCGTTCTGATTTGAGGTCAGCCCGGAAGGCGCAGAACTTACAACGATAGACGCAGACGTTCGTCGGGTTCAGGTGGATGTTCGTGTTGTAGAACGCGAAATTCCCGTTCTTGCGTTCACGGACCTGGTTGGCCAGGCCGCCCAGCGTCAGGATGTCGACTTTCTCGTCCAGAAAAACACCTTCATCGAAGGTGATCCGCTCGCCGGTTTCGACTTTGCGGGTGATGGTTGCGAGCTGTTCCTGTTCGTTTTGATTCAGATTCATCAGACTGTCTGTTGATTCGTTTCGCGTATCAGAAAAATGGTGTTTAGTCAGACCTGCCGTCCGCGCAGCAGGACTTCTTTATTATGACGTTTCAGGCTGGCTTATGCGAGCCAGACATCGATCAATCCCACAAAGAACAAACCAATACTGATTACGGCGTTCACGTGGAAAAAGGCCAGATTGACGCGTCCCAGGTCATCCGGATTGACCAGCAGGTGTTCATAGATCAGTAGTCCCGCGACCGCGAGGACGGCGATCAAAAAGGGGATGCCCAGGGCAGCGACGTACCAGAGGCTGAACAGGCAGACGATGGTCATGAGGTGGCTGAACATCGCGAAACGCAGGGCTTTTTTGATGCCCCAGCGGGAGGGGATACTGGAAAGCCGCTTGTCCTGATCAAAATGGACATCCTGACACGCATAGATAATGTCGAAACCGCCGACCCAGAAGAAGACCACCGCTCCCAGCAGAATGGGTTCCAGCGAGAGCGACCCGCGGATGGCGATCCAGGCGGCCAGGGGTGAGAGCATGAGGGCTGTCGAGAGCCAGTAATGGCACCAGATAGTGAAGCGTTTGGCGTAGGAATAGCCGAGCAGAAACAAGAGCACCGGCACCGAGAGGTAGAGCGGCCAGCGATTGGGTAAAAACAGGAGTGTCGAGGCGATAAAGGCCAGTGAAGTCAGCAGGGTAAAAATGGTTACCGCGCGGACACTGATGAGTCCTGCCGGGATGTGTCGCCCTGCGGTCCGTGGATTTTCCGCGTCGATGTCGCGGTCGACCAGTCGATTGAAGGCCATGGCTGCCGAACGGGCAAACAGCATGCAGAGCAGAATCCCCACCAGTTCCTGCCAGCGAACGGTCTGACCGCGCCAGGCCAGTACGGCGGAGAGCAGCGCGAACGGGAGGGCAAAGATAGTATGGCTGAAGCGAATCAGTTCGAGTAACAGGCGCAGTCGGGCCAGCATTGAATTCATCTCATCAGAGGAGGATTGAGCGGTCGGGGTTGATCACAGGATACGATCGCTGGCTTCATCTTAGCTGATGTGCTGCGGGCACCCAAGTCAGGGAGACGGGAAACTCAGGCGCAGAGACAGGAATCGGAGGTTTCCGAGCTTACCGGCTGGGAAAAGTGTTCAGCGAAGCGACGTAATTCACAAAGCGATCTTCGACGCCGGGAATATCGCGGGGCAGCCGGGCACTGAGGACCTCGGGGGATTCGTTGGTCTTCAGCTCTGAGAGATATGCGAGCAGTGCATCCCGGGCTTCGGGCGTGCTGTTCAACATGAAATGCGTCCATGCCCAGGCTTCCTGGTAATCGACGCGTTGCATCTGCGAGACCTTCTCGAGCTGTTCCAGGCGTTTCATATCCGGCTTCCAGCCGTTGTTGAGGGCGGCGGTGAGTCGGGACGCGTGATCGCGATTGATCTGTCCGGGTGTATTGCCGGCGACTTCGAAGTATTCCGCGAGACCTTCGTCGAGCCAGAGCGGAACGGTCTTCAGGCTGGCGTGCAGGAGTCCGTGTGTAAATTCGTGGCGGAGATCTTCCTGGATGCGGTCACCCCAGAAGGTGTAGACGGCCAGCTCTTTGGGAGTGCCCACAAAGTAAGCGCGACGTGGAGGCAGTCCCGGGTAGGTCAGATCGAGATAATTGCGGTACTCTTCCTGGTTGGAAAAGAGATAGACGGTGACCTGCTCGCTGTTCAGGGGAATATTCAGGGTAGCGGCGACATCTTCCCGCAGCTGGATCAGATCCTGAAACAGGGGATGTTCCTGTCCCAGTTTGAAATCGCTGAGCACGATCAACTGTTCGGCACTGACGCTGTGTCGTGCGGGCAGATGGACGGCCTGATTTTTCGCGGCGGTCCGGCAGCCCTGGGCTGAGAACAGACAAAGTGTCAGACAGACATTCAGAGCGAGTGCTTTGAATGCGGGCCATGACTTCCGGTGGGGAGTCTGATCCGGGCTGACGGGTAATTCGGTTTTCACGGTGAGCAGTCGGGTCTCAGTAAGCGGGGATAGTATCTGTCAGTAAGTCGCAGTTATAAACGTTTCTGGGAGGATTCCGGATTGGCGGCAGAGCGCTGCTTATCCGTACCGGGAAACAGACCGTCGAAGAATCCATTCGATGCGGACTGAATAATGAGGTTCCCTTTTCCATTATCAATCAGTGACTGGGCCAGCCGGGGATGGTCTTTCCAGGTGGTCGCCTGCCATTTTCTGATGTCAGCGTAAGTATCGTGAAGACCGGCCTGTGATTTGGGGACCAGGTGCCAGCCTTCCTTTGACTGTACGATGTGATATTCAAATGCGGCATACATGCCACCCGCTCCGATCATCATGAAAATCAAAGCGGCTACGATTCGGCGCATCTCACTCACTTCCTTGTGTGTTAAATCCAGGTTCGCCTGCTGATCAGGGGCGGGATCATCTCAGAAACCGGCAAATGCGGCAAGAGTGAACCTGAGGATTCAGCAGCAATGACGATACATAAAGCCACCTTAAGTGGCGGGAGTACCGAAAATGTCCCCCGGATGGATTTTTCGACCGCAGAGATATTCTTTAACCTGCATGGCTCGCTTACCTTGCGGCTGAATCTGGTTGAGCTGCAGCAGCCCCGACCCTGTACTGACGACAACGCGTCTGGTGTCGGCGAAGACGACTGTTCCGGGTGCGGCCGCCTGTGGATCGACTTCTGGTTCGAGGGCTTCCAGATCTTCTGGAGTGAGCGGGTCGACATCCAGGATCTGCAGACGCAGGGGATCCTGTCCCGGATGCTGGAGGAAGGAGAACGGGCTGGGCCAGGGTTGCATGGCCCGGACGTGCCAGGAAATCTGTTCGGCGGTCTGGCTCCAGTCAATCGCGCCGACCTGTTTGTCCAGCGTAGGCGCGAAGGTGGCTTCCTCGTGGTTTTGTGGCGTTTCGACGAGTGTGCCGGCTTCGATGTCGGACAGTAACTGCATGGCCAGCGGTGCGGCGAGGTCGGCGAGACGATCCTGCAGCTGTCCCGTTGTTTCCTTGGGACCGATTTCGGTTTCGACCATGCCGGCGATCGGGCCGGAGTCGAGGGCGCGTTCGATCCGGAAGACCGAGACGCCGCTGCGGGTCTCGCCATTCTGGATCGCGTAGAGAATCGGGGCGGCGCCGCGATACTTTGGCAGCAGGGACGCGTGCAGATTAAAGGCACCGCAGCGGGGCATATCGAGCAGTTTCTGGGAGAGGATCTGTCCGTATGCGGCGACGAGGTACACGTCCGCCTGTAGCTGATCGAGTTCTTCGAGTGCTTCCGCGGTATTGATTTTTGGCGGCTGGAAGACGGGGATCTCGTGTTCCAGGGCGAGCTCTTTCATCGGGTTTTTGTGGCGGTGATGTCCGCGACCGGTCCGATCGGGCTGTGTATACAGGGCCAGAACCTCATGCTCGGAATCAATGAGCGCCTGAAACGCGGGAATCGCGAAGGTGCCGGTCCCCATCATGACTACTTTTAAAGGCACGGGAAATCTCCTCCTGATGAGTCAGCCTCAGTCTTTACTCGCCCTGCTGCGCCGACTGGCATCAAAGACAGGGAAAGCGCAGTTGCCGAACGAAAACAGTATCTCGGTGCGGATGACGGGCTGTGTTAATCCAGTTCCAGTTCGAGCTGGGCCAGTTGTTTGCGAAGTTCTTCATCCGAAGCAATTTCGCCTCGATCCTGCTGATGACGGAACTGAGCTTCGAAGTCAGCGATCTGGGCTTCCAGTTCAGCCTTTTTGGCTTCGACCATGCGATCCGTAAACATGACGCCTTCGATGTGATCGTATTCATGCTGTACAGCGCGGGCGGCCAGATCGTCGAGGGTGATCTCAAACAGCTGTCCGTTGAGATCGTAAGCTTCCACGGTAATTTCTTCGGAACGTTTGACGTCGCCGTAAAGCTGGGGGAGACTCAGGCAGCCTTCTTCCCCTTCGGCCGTCCCTTTGCGTTTGGTAATTTCCGGGTTGATGAAGACAAACTCTTCCTCTTTTTCGCCGGGATCGGAAGTCAGGTTGATCACAAACAGTCGATACGGAAGTGCGACCTGGTTGGCTGCCAGTCCGATGCCCCGTGCCTGATACATGAGCTCGAACATCGTTTTGACGATATCGCGCAGTTCAGGCGTGATGCTTTTAATGGGTTTGGATTTCCAGCGGAGGGCAGGATGGGGATAATTGACGATTTGCAACGCAGCCATAATTTGATGTACCCGGCGGGGTATGATACACAGTTCAGAAATCAGTCGATGACGGTACTCCAGTCTCTGCGAAGAGCGCGCAGGGAGGGACGCCATATACATAACTAACTGTATAGCAAGGCCGTACGGGAGATACAATCCTTATCCCCGTGAACAATGGCATTGTTCGCGTTTTTTCCAGCGTCTGGTCAGCCACGGCGCAGGCCACGAACGTGTTGTCGTGCCTGTCGACCCGTCTCAGGCCGAGACGACCAGACGCCACTGCACAGCCGCTACCACATGCATCTTAATACATGGGCAGCGGGTCAAGTGGAGCAGAAGCGGTAGCTGGTACTGATCCCTGGATGACAGGAGCAGCTGCAGTGGACTGATAAGTATCGTAGGTGTTGTAGGCTCCCTGAGGTGCGTAAGTCGGAGCACCGACACCACAGTTACCGGTTGAGCATCCACCGCCACCAAAGGGCATGACTGGTGCCATGGAAGGACCGTAGTTACAGCTACCGCAGTTGCCGTAACGTCCACACTGGCAACCTGTTGTCAGAGCGATCAATGCGATACCGAGCATTGTAATTCCGAAACGTTTCATGAGTTCAATCCTTTTCTTCAACAATGGAGCGACTGAAAAATTCAATCGCTGATAATCATTCTTTGATGTGGAATAGTTCTTACGCTTAAGAGGCAGCCGATGCCGCCGATCGATTCCAGCCCAGAGGGAGTATGCTCGACTTTGAGCCGGCCCAATGCGCTGTAAAACCACCGGGATGACGTTCTTGATTCATCGCCAGTGCGAGTAGTTCGTCTCTGATTTCATTCACACCCCGCGAAAGTGCCACGGTTGCGGAGTGGCGACCTTTCCAGATCTGCAGACCGGGGTGAAAGCCTTCAAACTGACCTGAGAT
Source organism: Gimesia sp. (assembly GCF_040219335.1). Classification (NCBI taxonomy): domain Bacteria; kingdom Pseudomonadati; phylum Planctomycetota; class Planctomycetia; order Planctomycetales; family Planctomycetaceae; genus Gimesia; species Gimesia sp. The sequence continues at coordinate 87,846 of NZ_JAVJSQ010000020.1, forward strand.
AATCGTTTCCCAGGAGGCGTTCCGGCGGTTGATACTCACGGAGAGTTCGCGACGCAGGTTCCACCAGCGGAAAAACGTGGTCAGTGAAGTCACCCAGACCAGCGGCATCAGTTTGCGGTCCAGATTGATGTTTTCAAATAATGTCTTGAGTTGATTCTGCGATTCGATTGAGGTCAGCGAGACCGGCAGTCCCTGACGGTAGCTGCTGACCAGTTCCACGCGAAGTTTGCGGGCCGATTCCTCGTTCGCCCGGTTCAACCAGGCCGCTTCTGCATTCAAATGCAGGTGATCGAGAGTCACCGGCAGGGGGCTCATGACATTTGTGTATTCAAGGAAGTCCCGTCCCAGATCGGATTCGCCGTAGCAGATGACGCCCTGAAAGGGATAAGGAAAATCGCTGAGTCGAATCCAGACACCGCCGGTCTGCTGTAACCGGTCTTTGAGTCGGATGACAAATGCAGCATTGAATTGTTCGATTCCGTGTGACGATTTCTGATGCATTTCGTCCCGGGTGCGTGCCTGCGCCTGTTTACTGGTGAATTCCGCCAGGTCAATCAACGGAATCCGACAGTGAGAGAGTAACTGTCGATCTCGAACGTTGAAAGCTTTTTGTGACCCCACCAGCAACAGATTCCAGCTGGATGACTGATAGCCTGAGAGTTGGGCCAGGTCATCATGCAGCTCTGTGACAGGCAGTCCCATTTCGCGCAACCCCTTCACGACAGGAGCAGCTACTCCTGACAGCAATATCGGGTAATCCGGCAGTTGACGCGAAACAGACATGATTAAACAGTCTTTATATGTAAGAACGAGTATGGTGTCGCGCTGCGTTTCATTTTGAGAGTGAATGAAACACGACTTTGACAAAAACGAAGTGCAATCTGAAATCGATTGATGGGAATCAGTGTGGGAGGTGTGTGATCAACCTGTGAACCAGGCGCAGTGATCACGAATGTGAGGCGGGAAGATATTGCTTTTTGAAATTGAGGTCAATACGAAAGAAAGCGCTCAAACCAAAAACCTTTAATCTTTTTTCTGATTTTAGATCCTTTTAAAAAAATATTTTCGTTTTCTCATATAAGACCTGCTGAATTCATGTCATTTCAGAACCGGTACAGACAGCTCCTGATAAGGAAATGATTCAGCAATGATTGATGCAAGTCGCTTTCTGCCCCGGGCTGATCAGGGGGGAATTCGGTCGCAAAAATTCTCTTTCAAATTGGGGTTGGTGAAAATCGGGAGTGCCCTCTATAATCCGCCTCTCGCGAGTCAAATGGATTGACGGGCGAGACGGACTTTTGAGTTTCACCATCACCTATATGATGGGTCCCTCTCAATGAGTTGAGAGAGATATGAGATTGAAAAGCAGATACGATTTAGAGTTTACTGACAGAAATACAACAACGTCTAAGCATGGAGGCGCGGCGTGGAAACAGTTCTGGTTATTGGACTTGATACGGTTGCCGGAGCAAATATAGCAACCTGCTTATCCAGTCGATATCGGGTTGTCGGATTAACTTCAGCTACACCAGTTTCCCTGCAGGGATGCGAAACACATACTTACCAGGAAGATGATGTCGAAACGACACAGCACTGGATGTCCGTGGTTCGTCCCGACTGGGTTGTCTATTGTGGAGTCGCAGCGAATTCTTCCTGGTCGGTTGACCCTGCGAAGTTTTCCACCAAAGATCCCGTACTGGCAGCACGGAACTGGGTCAGTGCAGCGGAACTGCATTCCGCCCGATTCACACATATCTCGTCAGACGCCGTCTTCACCGGCCCCTGGATGTTCCACGAAGAGGACTGCCAGGGCATGTGCGAAAGCCCCGAAGCCGAACTGGTCCGGGCCATCGAACGTGAAGTCAGTCTCTGCAACGATACATTAATCATCCGCACCAACGTATTCGGCTGGACTCCCGCCGCTTACGGTGCAGGACAGGTTGAGCAGCTGGTGCAGTCTCTGCAGGACGGAAGTTATTCCGAAATGGACTGCTATCGGCACGGCACTCCGCTGCTGGCCACCGACCTGGCCGCGATTATCGAACACGCTTACCAGGAACGTCTGACTGGCACCTTCCATGTGGCTGGTGGCGAACGCATCAGTCCGCTGGAATTCGTACAGCGTCTGGCCAAGCAATTCGAACTGACTGTTCCCCTGCTGCCCCGGGCTACCGTGATGAACGAACGGGCCACCGGTTTTGCCAACGGAGAAACTTCTCTGCACACCCGCAAAATCCGTCGGGCTCTGAGCATCTCGATGCCGATGCTGGATGACGGTCTGCAGCGTCTGTTCGACCAGCAGACTAACGGCTACCTGAATCGTCTGAACAACGAGCCGGTGCGTTACTACGAGCAGGAAATTGCCGCGTAACGCGAAGCAGTTTAAAACCAAAGACAAAACCCCTGGTGGATCGACACCAGGGGTTTGTTTTTTTGATACTGCAATAAACTGTTAAGCCAGGATTTTTGTAACGAGCTTCGCGGGATTCACGCCGATCAGTTTCTGATCGAGGCCCTGGAAACGGAAGGACAGCTGATGCGGATCCAGGCCCAGCAGATGCAGGATCGTGGCGTGCAGATCATAAACGGGAACTTCGTCTTCGATCACATTGAAGCCGAAATCATCGGAACGACCGATGGTCGTCCCCCCTTTGATTCCACCGCCGGCGAGCCACATGGTAAAGGCATTGGGATGATGATCGCGACCATCATTGCCCCCCTGCACCATCGGCGTCCGTCCGAATTCGCCTCCCCAGACAACGAGGGTGTCATCGAGCAATCCCCGCTGTTTGAGGTCTTTAATGAGTGCTGCGGATGCCTGATCAGTGGCGGCACAGTTACTTTTGAGTCCGCCTACCAGGCCGCCATGCTGATCCCATGATTCGTGGAAGAGCTGCACGCAGCGAACGCCCCGTTCGACCAGTCGACGGGCCAGCAGGCAGTTATTGGCGAATGAGGTCTGCCCCGGTTCTGCACCATACAGCTCCAGCGTTGATTTGGTTTCCTGCGAGAGATCCATCACATCCGGTGCGCTGGCCTGCATGCGGTACGCCATTTCAAAGGAATTGATGCGGGTGGCAATTTCAGGGTCGCCCACCTGCTCCAGATGCCGCTGATTCAAGGCTTTGAGTGTATCGAGGGAATCGCGCTGGAGTTCCGTGGAAACCCCGGGAGGATTTTTGAGGTAGAGCACCGGTTCCTGTCCGCCACGGAACATGACTCCCTGATGCGTTGTGGGCAGGAATCCACTGCCCCAGCAGGAACTGCCCCCACTGGGACCTTTATTGCCGGAACTGAAGACCACGAAGCCGGGCAGATTTTTTGACTCGCTGCCCAGCCCATAGAGCGTCCAGGCGCCCAGGCTCGGTTTACCGAAGAGCTGAGAACCGGTGAGTGCCTGAATCTGCGCGGGGGCGTGATTGAAGGCATCGGTCTTCATACTTTTCACGATGGCGATATCATCGACGACGTCCGCCAGATGGGGCAGGATCTCGGAGAGTTCCGCACCGCATTCTCCATACTTTTTGAATTTGAACTTCGGGCCCAGGAACTTCGAGTTTGGATTGATAAACGCAGCTCGATAACCTTTGAGCAGTTCTTCAGGCGGCAGCTTGCCATCGAATTTACTCAGTACTGGTTTATCGTCGAAGAGTTCCAGATGACTGGGTCCGCCCCCCATGAACAGGAAGATGATGTTCTTCGCTTTGGGCGAATGGTGGGGCTCACGAGGTGCCAGCGGGTCCTGTGGTGCAGACGTGGAATTCGCCAGCAGGTCGCCGGATTCCTGAAGCAGTTGGGCGGTGGCGATTGCCCCAACGCCAACGCCGCATTGCTGTAGAAACCAGCGTCTGGCGATCGGATGTGCGGGATGTTGTATTTGATTCATGATGATAACCTGTCGAGGTCAGGAAGCGACGGAAACACCGGTCTCTTCCCTCTGTTATTCTTTGGTAATCGTTTCGTCCATGTTGAGCAGGATACGCGAAAGTGCGACCCAGGCGGCCAGTTCGGCGGTGGCGGGTTCCGGACTGTTATTTGTGGTTGTGATCTGCTTAACCTCGTCCGGATGCGCTGCGAAATAGTCGCGTTGTTTCTGCAGGAAGCGGGTCAGCAGTTGAACTTCTGCCTGTGAAGGATACCGGGAGACACAGCGGCGGAAAGCGGTTTCGATTCGCTCTGCATCGGAGGCGCCCTTAGCAGCCAGAGTGGTTTCCGCGAGACCCGTGGCACATTCCATGAACAGTGTTTCATTGAGCGTGGTCAATGCCTGGAGCGGTGTATTGGAACGGTTGCGTTTGACTGTCGCGATATCGCCGTTCGGCGCATCAAAGGCCTGCAGCATGGGATACGGGACAGAACGGAAACGGAAAGTATAAATGGCTCGGCGGTAGCGATCGTCATTCTGATCGACGTGCCAGGTTTTGGGACCGTAGCTGGCCGGCTTTTCGAACAGGAAGGCCGGCGCGGGGGGATACACAGAGGGGCCGCCAATTTCGGAATTGAGCAGACCGCTGGCCTTGAGGGCGATGTCGCGTACGATCTCCGCATCGACGCGATAGCGGGGACCGCGGGCCAGGAGTCGGTTGTAGGGATCCTGCTCCAGGAGTGCGGGAGTGACGCGGGACGACTGTTGATAAGTGTTGGAAGTGACGATCAGTGTATGCAGTTTTTTCAGATCCCAGCCTTCATCCATAAACCAGACGGACAGCCAGTCCAGCAGTTTGCGGTGTGTCGGCGCAGCGCCCTGGGAACCGAGGTCTTCACTGGTCGCAACAATGCCCTGACCGAAGTACGCCTGCCAGACACGATTGACAATGGCCCGGGCGGTTGTGGGGGACTTTCGATCTACGAGCCAGCGGGCGAAGGTCAGTCGATTGACTTCCGTTCCTTGCGGCAGTGTATTCAGAAAGTCGGGAACACCGGGATCGACCACCTGTTTCTGCTTGAGGAAGTCACCACGTTCGAGCAGATGGGTCTCGCGCGGTGCCGGTCGTTCCTGGTAGACGAGCTGTGTTGTCCCTTCAGGGTGCTGTTTCCAGAGAGCGGCGATCTGTTCGTTCTGCGTTTTCCACTCCGGGACGAGCGTCCGCCAGTAGCTGAATATTTCGGCCTGCTGTTGCGGTGTGCGTTGAGCTTCAGACATCGTCAGCAGTTCGCGAACGCGATCGGGCACCTGGTCTGCGGTCGCGTTCTCATCTGTCGTATACGAGATGCGAAACCGTCCCAGGTTCATGGTCTGGTTATCATCGCTGTTCCAGCCGCCATGCATCTGAACCAGGCTGATTTTCAGCTTCGTTCCCTCAGCATAGCCAAATGGCTTCTCAGCGTTAAAGACCGCTTCGTGGGGCTGATTCATCCGCCCCGGTCCCCCATCGATGCCCCAGGCGGTTGAGTTGTCACCATCAATGGCATACTCCACGGGGCCGGTAAATCCCCGCTCTCCTTTTTTATCTGCGTAGGGATTCTGGAGCTGTTGTCGCTCATTCGCGAAGTCTGCAGAAGCTTTTACGAATTTGATGTTGGCTTTCTGTTTTGCATCCTGGGGATTTTCGACACTGAGCCTGATATCGGTAAGCGCACATAATCCTTCGGTCGATCGGCCGGGCCCTCCTGCAGGCAGGTTGGGATGATTCAAGAGTTCCAGCCGCAGGGCCTTGACCTGAGAGGCATCGACGGTCGCTTCAAAATTCGAGGTAAAGCGAGACGGTGCATAGCCCTGTGCCAGTTGTGAATGATCGGGCTGTTCGAAGTAACGCTGCGAGTTGCTGTCGATGTTTGTGAGCTTCAGCACGTGCCACTGGGGCTGGTTCTGCTTGACGCTTTGTTCCCAGGCAGCCATTTCAGCGGCCCAGTTGGGCTTCCCAGATTTCAGCTGTTCTTCAATCGCATGGATCTTGTGAAACAGTTTAGTGCGCTGCGTCTGTTCTTCATCCGTATAGCCGCGAATGCTGGCTTCGTAGGAGTTGTTGATGCAGGCAAAGATCTGGTAATAATTCTCCTGCGTCAGTGGATCGTATTTGTGCGTGTGACACTGGCCGCACTGCAGAGTGAGTCCCAGAACGCTTTTGCCGATCGTATCCATGCGGTCGAACATGGCCGCCATGCGAAACTCTTCGGGGTCGATCCCCCCTTCTTCGTTGAGCATGGAGTTCCGCATGAAACCGGTGGCGACCTTTTGATCCTGTGTTGCCTGAGGGAGCAGGTCACCGGCGATCTGTTCGGTAATGAACTGATCGTAGGGTTTGTTTTCATTGAAGGCATCAATCACCCAGTCGCGATAGAGCCAGACATTCCGGGGCGCATCTTTTTCATAACCGTTTGAGTCTGCATAGCGGGCTGCATCGAGCCAGAGACGACCCCAGCGTTCGCCATAGTGAGGAGATGCGAGCAAGCGTGTCACCTGTTTTTGCCAGGCTAAGGAGCTTGGATCGTTGACGAATTGATCGACCTCTTCAATGGTGGGAGGCAGGCCGATCAGATCGAGACTCAAACGACGCAGACGTGTGATACGGTCTGCGGGTTCGGAAAACGTGAGGCGTCGCTGTTCAAGTTTTTCGAGGATGAATGCATCAATCGGATTCTGCACCAGCGACTGTTGTTTCACCTGGGGAACGGGTGGTTTTACGGGGGGCTGAAAGGCCCAGTGTGAAGCCCAGGGAGCACCGGCGGCGATCCATTGACGGATTTTTTCGATGTCTGCCTGGGAGAGTTTTTTACCCGAGTCGGCAGGAGGCATCCGCAGACTTTCATCGTCGGCGGTCATGCGCTGATAGATCAGACTCTCTTCCGGTTTGCCGGGAACAATCAATGCGTGCTCTCCCGCTTTGCCGAAGAGTCCTTCTTTGAGATCCATGCGGAAATCGGCTTCACGGTGTTCGTCATCCGGACCGTGACAGGCAAAACAGGCGTCGGATAACAGCGGGCGAATATCGGATGCGAAATCAAGGTCCGCAGGCGCTGCCCCTGATTCTGCAAAGGCGGAATTTCCGAGCGAGACTGTCAGCACGAGGCAAGCCAGTAGGAACAGTGAGCACGTTTGGTTGACCATAATCCTGCTTTCGGTCGTTCTTTCTGAGTCGAGAACCGACGCTGTGAGCAGTCAACGGGGCGGCGAAGTTTTTTTAAGCAGGTAAGACCTGGTCACAACCACTGCCAACCGGAGTTTATTTGCTGCACGGGAAGGATTCTCGAGCCTCAACACAGACACGAGTGAATACCGGTCCGCCACTTTACCCAAAGTGGGGTAGCTCAAGACTTCATCTAAAGCCATTTGAGCAGGTGACTTAGGTGCCAGGCAAGGTAGGTTTTTCCCCTGGCAGATCTTGTCTTTTATTATACGTCGTCAGTAGGGGTGAATTCAAGTTTTGCCTGAAAGAGCGGGTTAGAAACGGATCACTTTTTATGAAGCCCCCCTTCAAAACCTGTCCGTATATTTAACAAACCTTAACACTAGGCCCGTTTTGTTCCATTTTGCCACACATTATTCATCTCTACTTAACATGTCAGGGAGAAAGATCTTCACATTATCTCGATATTGTACTCCCAACTGAGATTTGCAGCCGGCACCGCAAATTTCTGCACACGAGTCCGAGTTGAATTCAACCAGAAGCGAAGAGAGTAAATAGAAAAGAAGAGAGTTCAAGGGGGGCAGATCATATTCGATCATCATCAATTGCCAGAGTGATGGGGGGATGACCTGTTTCTTAAAAAAGTAAACGTCAATCGTATTAACCTTCATTTGTTCGCGTCACTGTCAAACTTTTTAAACTAACAGGAATTGTAATGAAAAAATCACGTGCTCGTAATCTGAAACGCTCAGGTTTTACCCTGATCGAACTTCTGGTGGTGATCTCGATCATCGCTCTGCTGGCTGCCCTGCTGATCCCAGCTGTTTTCGCAGCCCGCGAATCTGCCCGCTCTTCACAGTGTAAGAGCAACCTGCGTCAGTTTGGTCTTTCCATGCACGCCTTCGCATCAACCGACCCCAGCGGTCGCTACTGCACCGGTGCTTACGACTTCCGTCGTGACGGATGTCCTGACACCTGGGGCTGGGTGGCTGACATGGTCAACAGTGGTGCTGGTCTTCCTCAGAAGATGCTGTGCCCTTCATCGACTCTGCTCGGTTCAGAAAAGCTGAACGACATGATCGGTGTGGCTAACACCAGTAACAAAGACAATGCTCCTCCAGCGCGTCTGCTGGATGGTGTCTGTGCAACCTGGACTTCCGGTACAGAAGGTACACCTGCCCGTATCTTACAGGTCGCCAAGCTGCTGGAAGACGGTTATGGAACGAACTACGCTTCCAGCTGGTTCCTCGTACGCTCCGGAGCCAAGACTTCTGCAGGCGTGACTTCATCAGGTCTGAAGGGTTTCGGCGGAAGTCTGGGACCGTTGACCATCCGTCGTCTGGATTCTTCTCGCGTGGCTTCCTCGGCTGTCGCTTTCATGGGTTGTGGAGCTCCTGGTGACGTCGGCGAAGCGGTTCTGTCTCACTCCGTTCCCGGATTCCTTGACGCTGGTGAGCGTCTGGCAGAGTCCTTCAACGATGGTCCCGGCACCTGGAATCCTTCCGCAGGAACGGGGGGAGCCATTGACCTGATGCCCGCTGGTACCAACGTTGTCGGTGCCATCCCTGCTGAACTGCCTGACCCCAACCGTGCCGGAACTCCCGGTCCCGATGGTAACCTCTGGCTGCAGGATTCTCGTGACTGGTACGCATGGCACGGCCGTGGTACTAACAAGATCTGCAACATCCTGATGGCCGACGGCAGTGTCAAGGCAATCGTCGACCTGAACGGTGACGGCTTCCTGAACCCCGGTTTCACCGGTTCTGCTTCCGGTGGCTCTGGATACACCGATGCGACTGTTGAACTGCGTCCTTCTGAGTGCTTCTCCGGTCCCTGGCTGGATGCTCAGCTGACCAAAGGTAACTTCGAATAAGCTTCGAAGCATCACCTGAATGAGAGATGTTACGAGTGGCCGGTCATTGACCGGTCACTCTTTTTTTATGCGCATGACAGATGATCTTCGAATTTGCTACCTGCTTCAGGCGATGATCTCTTTTATCACGTGCCCATGCACGTCAGTCAGACGGCGGTCGATTCCGTTGTGCCGGAATGTCAGTTTTTCGTGATCGATGCCCAGCAGATGCAGAATCGTTGCGTGCACGTCGTAGCACATCGTCGGGTTGGCAGGATCTGCGGGTTTGAAGGACCACTGATCTGACTCGCCATAAGTCGTCCCCCCTTTGATGCCACCTCCCGACAGCCAGTTGGTGAAGACGAACGGATTGTGGTCGCGACCTTTGCTTCCCTGGCTGCAGGGCATTCGGCCGAACTCGGTCGTCCAGAGAATAATCGTATCGTCGAGCATGCCCCTCTGCTTCAGATCCTGAATCAACGCTGCAGCTCCGATGGACATGCCGCGGCCTAAAGGCCAGTGATCGCGTTTGATGTCTTCATGCGAATCCCAGTTGCGCCGGGGAAAGCCGTTATCGGCGCCCGACCAGATCTGCACGAACCGCACACCCTGCTCCAGCAGTCGCCGGGCTACCAGACAGTTGCGACCAAAGTAGGCAATCTCAGCTGCCTCGCTGATGCCTTCCTGCACTTCAAAGTCGACCGAGTCGAGACCGTACATATTGAGCGTGCTCTTTGTCTCGCCGGACAGGTCCAGTACTTCCGGTGCCTGCAGCTGCATTTTCGCGGCCAGTTCGTAAGACTTGATGCGGGCATTCAGCCGCGAATCGCCGGCTCTCTGCTCTTCATGTTTCTGATTGAGCTGTTTCAGCGCGGCGAGAACATCACGATCGCTCTGGCGGGTGATGAAATCATTATTGGACGGAAACAGATTGGCGATGGGCGTTTTGGAATTCGGACGAATCATGGTGCCCTGGTTACTGGCGGGCAGGAAGCCGGCTGACCAGTTGGCGGCGCCATTGGGTGCGAAGCCCCGCGGATCGGGAAGCACAACGAACGTCGGCAGGTTATCGGTCATGCTGCCCAGACCGTAGCTGATCCAGGCCCCCATGCCGGGAAAGCCGGGGAGAATAAATCCGGTGGCCTGCATGAAAGTCGCCGGGCCGTGAACGTTCGACTTGCTGACCATATTGTGAATGAAGGCCATGTCGTCAACACAGGCGCCCAGGGGGGCGACACAATCGTTGAGCCACTTTCCTGATTCGCCGTACTGTTTCCATTTCCAGGGTGCCTGCATCGTTTTACCGGGAGAGGACTGGAACAGCTGCACCTTTTCTCCCGGGTCCCATTCGTTGCCATTATCTTTGATGAGTTCGGGTTTATAGTCGAACGTATCACACTGACTCGCAGCTCCCGACATGTAGAGCTGGATCACGCGTTTCGCGCGGGGCGGATGATGCAGGACGTGCGTTCCAGCAGGGGCAGCGCTCAGCAGTTGTTCCTGTTTGAGCAGCGACGCCAGGGCGATGCTTCCGAGTCCCCCGCCTGAGTACAGCAGAAATTCACGACGATCCATGAGATGACTTTCTTGTGTGTTAATCGATAAAGATAAATTCGTTGCTGTTGAGAATCAGGCGACAGACATTGGCCAGCCCGTGCTGCTCACCCACTTCGACGAGCAGCTTCACCTCGTCGGGTGTGGGGGCTCTGCCCAGCGCGGTCTCGAAAGCGCGGGCCACCTGTATTTTCAGTTCGGATGCATTGCCTTTAACCTGCTCCGCGAAGAACCCGGACATGCTGACCATGAACTGATCGTTGAGCAGTGCGAGTGCCTGTAGAGCGGTCAGTGTCTGGATGCGTTTGGGAGTGATCTGCGAAGGGTCGGCACAGTCGAGCGATTCCATAAAGGGATCGGGGACCGAGCGAACGATGAAGCGGTAAATTGAACGGCGGTGTGTCTCTGCTGTTTTGGGATCGTATTTCTGGTAGAGGTAATGCGGCGAGTGCTGTGGTTTTTCGAGGACGAACAGGCGATCCCCGGGGCCATACATGTTGAGATCGAGTTTGCCGCTGATCTGCAGGACGGCGTCGCGAATGGCTTCGGCTTCCAGTTTGCGCCGGTTCATCCGCCAGAGCAGACGATTGTCGCCATCAATTCGGGTGCCCTTCTCGTTGGTCTGTGATGACTGTTGATAAGCGGTACTGAGGACGATCCAGCGGTGCAGCTGTTTCAGTGACTGGCCTTCATCGCGGAAGCGACTGGCGAGATAGTCGAGCAGTTCCGGATGCGTTGGTTTCGCACCCATGCGGCCGAAGTCGTTGGGGGTTTCGACGATCCCTTTGCCGAAGTGATAGAGCCAGACGCGGTTCACAATCGAACGCCAGGTCAGCGGATTGCGGGGGCTGATAATCCAGTGGGCCAGCGCGGCCCGGCGGGCGCCTTCGTCTCCCGGATCGGGTAGACGCAGGTTCTGATCCAGGCCGTCAATCAGACCGGGGACGGCGGGTTCCACTTCACGAATCGGTGCCTTTTCGCTGCCTCGACTCAGCAGGAAGACTGGGCGCGGCTCGCCTTCTGTCGGACGGAAATTACCGCGACGGGGAAAATCGGTAGCTGCCGCAAAGACCTTTTTCTGCTGGGGGAGTTTGCCGAGCTCAGACTGCACACCTTTGATTTTAGCGGACCAGTCGCGGAGTGACTGTTTCTCTTCCTCGGATGAGAGGCTGGCCAGCAGGTCATTCCGTTTCTGTTTGAGTTGTGCGAGATCCTGATTGGAATCGAGGCTCTGATAAAATTTACCGTCGAACAGATTTTTACGGGACCAGCGGGGAGGTGCTTCGATGGAATCCAGCGAGGTAACCTGCGCCTGAGCGGCAAGGTTCCGTTCGTCCTGTGCGAGGACCTGAATTTCTCCCAGTGCGAAAATGAAATCATTTGAGCGGGGGGCGAGTTTTGTAGCCGTCAGTCTGAGATACTGAATTTTCTGGCCCTTCAGATCGAAGTGCAAAGGTTTTGTGCCGGGGTTCGCGTAGTCTTTGCGGGTCTGGTCGGCGATGATGGTGGACGCTTTGAAATCGGGTGTCGCTGAGATTTCCAGCTTGAAGCGTCGCGGGAATCCGAAGCCGGCACCAATGTTGTTGTAATTGTCATAAGCGGGAATCAGTGTGATCTTCTCCGCGCTGACCGGCTGCTTGAAGTTGAGCTGCACCCACTTGGCTGCCTGGGCGGACTTTTCAATTTTACTGTGGTAACCATAGGCGACGCCCTGCCCTGCTTTGGCTTCCTGTGCCTGTTTGAGTTCGGCTTCCATGCGTTTCAGTTCCGCCCCGCCCCGTTTTCGGATCTCTGTGTCGAGGTTCTGGAGGAGCTTCTGAACACGGGCCTGTTCCGCCAGCAGGATGTTCCGTTTGCGGGCGGTTTCGGGATCCGGATCAAAGGAACGTTCGGCGCGGTCGATGCCGGCGAAGACGGCCTGCAGACCGTAATAGTCTGCCTGAGAGATCGGATCGAATTTGTGATTGTGACAGCGGGCACACTGCACCGTGAGGCTGACCGTGGTATTCATGACGGTCGCCACCATATCGTCGCGGTCGAGGTTGCGGGTGATTTTCTTTTCGATCAGGTTTTCGCTGATCTCGATCTGGCCTACCCAGTCAAAGGGGCCTGCGACAATGAACCCGGTCGCGGGCACGCCGTCTGGTGAATGCGGGTTAATCACGTCGCCGGCAATCTGCTGTTGAATGAATTGTGCATAAGGTTTGTCCTCATTCAGAGCCCGGATGACATAATCCCGATACGGCCAGGCATTTTCACGGAGCTTGTCTTTGTCGTAGCCGTGCGTGTCGGCGTAGTGGACCACGTCCAGCCAGTGCCGCGCCCAGCGTTCCCCGTAACGGGGGGAAGCGAGCAGCTTATCGACGAGTTTTTCATAAGCCCGTGGATCGGGATCGTTAACGAAGGCGTCGATTTCAGCCGGTGCGGGAGGCAGGCCGGTCAGATCATAATAAACACGTCGAATCAGGGTCCGACGGTCGGCGAGAGGTGAGAACGTGAGTCCCTCTTTCCGCAGGCGGGCCAGCAGGAAGGCATCGACGGGAGTCCGTACCAGCGCGCGTTCTTTAGCAGTCAACTCCGGTAACGCTGGTTTTTCCAGTGGTTGAAAGGACCACCAGTCTTTCGCGGTCAGCTGGGCTTCGTGAATCCTCACTTCCGGCGGCCAGACCGCGCCTGCTTTGATCCAGTTACGCAGCGTGGCGATTTCCTGCTCGTTGAGCGGCGTTCCCTTTTTAGGCATCTCCGGTTCGGGGCCGGTGACGTAATCGAGCAGCATGCTTTCCGCGACGACGCCGGGGACGATCACCCGCACATTCTCGCCCCCCTTGAGCGCGCTCTGTTTGGATTCCAGTGAGAGACCGCCATCTTTCGTGCTTTCGTTATGACAGCGAATGCAGTGCTTTTGAAAGAGGGGGAGTACGTCTTGCTCAAAATCGGGTTCGGCGGCAACTATCGGTGCAGCGATGATCGGCAGGCAGCAGACCAGGGAGAGTGCGAATTTCAGATTCCGTGAAATGAGAGAGCACATGCAGGCGATTCAATCTATTCTCAGAGGGTGAGTCAATTCTCTGGCGGGACGATACGAGGAAACATGCGGCTCCTGACCGAACGGCCCTCATTTATATATGGCGCGCCGGAGTGCGAATTGGTACCAGAACTTTTCCTCTTTTTAAGAAAATCCCGGGATCGACTGATTTTCGGGTACCAATCGGCGAGTCGAAGCGCCATTTATTACAGAAGGAGAAACCATGCTGCCCTGTATCCTGTTTCCGCCTGCAGCATGATTCCCCGAAGCGCCTGCCATTGTTAGACTTAACTACGAAATGAACACTCCCGCAGACCATCCCGAATCGAGCGAATCTTTTTTCCGCCAGTTTTCCCAGTCGGACCGTAAGATCTACGGATACATCCTGGCGCTGGTGCTCGATGTGGCGGCTGCGGAAGATATTTTTCAGGAGACGTGCGTGATCCTCTGGAAGGAATATCCCCGCTATGATCCGGAACGGAGTTTTCTGAACTGGGCATACGGCATCGCTTTTAACCAGATCCGCAAGTACCGGCGGACATTCCAGAACCAGCGGCTGATTTTCAGTGATGCACTGGTGACCGTGCTGGCAGAGGATGTGTCCCAGATGGCAGAAGAACAGAGCGAACGCCAGCTGGCACTCACCCGTTGCCTGGAGAATCTGTCCTCCCCCGAGCGGGATCTGCTCGATTCCTATTACGGCGATCGACAGACCGCGGCTACGCTGGCCGAACGGGGGAACTGTTCGGTGCATGCGATTTATAAAACGATTAAAAAACTGAGGCGGGCGCTGCACGAATGCGTCAGCCGTCGACTTTCGAGTGAGGCTTCATCGTGACCCAACCCGATCCTGACATCCGCGAACAGATTCTGGAACTGGCCGACGCCCAGTGTGCAGGCATCATCACGGAAGACGAACTCGCTGCACTGGAAGGTCTGCTCACCGCGCATCCCGAGTACCGCCGCGAATACCTGAATTACGTTTTCGTGCACATCGGACTGGCGGGAACCGCCCAGGCCCGCGTGTTGCAGGATCCCGAAGCTGAACTGCCACTCAACATCAAACCTGCCACGGACCATACAAGCGAGCCCGTCGAACGGGGCTACCTGGTGATGCTGATTCCGATTGTCTGTTCGGCGATCTGCCTGGGCGCGGTGGGTATCTTTCTGTTAATGGGCGATTTTAAAGGGCTGTGGGAACCGGAGATGGTTCTGCAGCAGCGTTCTAAGTATTACTTCGATGACAGCGCCTCGCCGCCGGAAGAAATCGCCAGCGTCAACCAGGTCGCACGGGCCCGCTGGGAACTGCTGGGGAACAGCCCCGCTGTCACGGACCGCTTCCAGCCAGGCACGGTCAAAGTGACGTCGGGCGAAGTCGAGTTTGCCTTTTCGGGCGGTGCAGACATTAACGTGGCCAGCCCTTCCCTGTTTGGTTTTGAGCGTAAAGACCAGGGAACCCTGTTTTCCGGCAGCGTTTCGACGCAGCGTTCCGATCGGAAGGCTCCCTTTCGGCTGGAGACGCCGAGCATCGAGTTGATCGACCAGGGAACCGAATATGAAGTCAGTGTGAATGAAGCGGCTGAGACGTTCGTGCATGTGCTGGACGGTCAGGTCGCGGTCAAACCCCGCGGTCGGCTGCCGCGATTCTACTGGAACTTCGATGAGCCGCCCCAGACCGCGCTGTCCGATATGTTGAACCAGAGTCCGGTTCAGGCCGGAAAGAACGCGCTGCGGGTCCAGGGACTGATCGGACCGGGAGCCGTGCAGTTCAACAACCGGCCCGATGCGAGTCTGCGGCTGGGGAATGGCGGCGGACAGGAAGTGGGAACCGGCGATTACGCGGTCTCGACTGGGATCACCATCGAAGCGCTGGTGGTTTCTGACTGGAAAGCAGCAGAGTCGCCTCAGACCCGGGCTCCCTTCGATTACGATGAAATCTTCCGTAAAGAAGATGGCAGCTATCGGATCCTGCTCAGCTTTCAGAATGATGACAAAGCGGGAATCACACAGATTCCGCAGGTGGGTGATGGTCCCTGTCTCTCGTTCGGACTCTATCTCTCCGGGTTGGGTTACAGCGAACTGGACATGCCTCTGGACGGGAAAGAGGGCCGCCCCACGCTGGCTGAAATGCGTGATGGTCAGCCGCACCATATCGTCGCCACCTATAATGGCTGGACGGGTGAGAAAGCCATTTACATCGACGGCATCATGCGGATGAGCCATCGCTTTCCGGTGGGGACGATGATCATCAGCGGAGGTGCAGCGCCCGCAGTGATCGGAAACCTGATCTCAGCACAATCGGCTACGCTGGTAGGCCGCGAACCGTTTAATGGTGTGATCGATGAAGTCGCTTTCTACGACTATGCCCTCAATGCAGGCACGATCGCGACCCATTTCAGTCTGTTCAAAGCGGGTAAAGACTATTTCGACGGCCAGTTTCTGGACATCCTCCGCCAGGAAAAACAGGAAGATTACCTGTTAATCCACAAGGGACAGAAGATGAAATTCTCCGCGGAGACGGGCAAGCCGGTGCTTTAATCAACTGGCATC
Source organism: Gimesia sp. (assembly GCF_040219335.1). Lineage (NCBI taxonomy): Bacteria > Pseudomonadati > Planctomycetota > Planctomycetia > Planctomycetales > Planctomycetaceae > Gimesia > Gimesia sp. Next base: position 103,894 of record NZ_JAVJSQ010000020.1, read on the forward strand.
CTGCTTCGAAGCCCTGATTCGTCTTTTGAGAAACAAGCCGACGACAAGAAACAGACAGAGCTGCATCAGGCAATACAATCCCGCATCTACCGGATTGCGACTGACAAAAGCATAAAACACAAAGCCATTCGTAAGCAGGGTACTGACAACAGCCACGACTCTCGTGAAGATCCGTTTCGCCGTATTCAATGTTTGTAAGGGCAGGATCCACATCAGCACTGCCAGCAAAGAAAACCCAACAGCCGGACTTTGTAACATAATTGTGCAAGACACCAGCAGGAACGTCACGACCAGTAAGAAAATGACAAGATGATACCGGCGGGTGCTCATCACTTCCTTGCGGGGTAGGTCGACTAATTCAAAGAACCTACTCCAGAGCAGTCGCTTCTCTGGAGTAAGACCACAGGCATAGCGGATTTCTTCAAACTCAAAGCGTTGCCAGTTCCAGCCCGATGCTTTTTCCAGAATCAGCGCGGGACGATTTTCCAGATAGAGATTGTCGACCGTGCGATTGGTATCACTCTCGTAATAATAGAACTCTGAAAGATGATAGCATTGCGATTCCTGCTCATGGACCACGATTAGTTGATTGTTTTGTACGACCAGTGTGCGTGGCAGTTCCTGAGCTGCCCGCCTGCCTGCAAAATCATACTTCCAGTCGAGTAGAGCTATCAGTCCGACAAAACCGATGGGAGCGAGCATCAATAAACTAAATGCCATCCAGATACCACTAGCCCAAAAACTGACCAGAAGTAAGATGAATAAAATACCAATCACCGGGTATAGATAATTTTTCTTGAAATATTTCTTACGGGAGATTGCTTCTAACGGAAGCGTTTCTTCGAGGTAAGCATGCTCTCTCGCCCAGTCGAGGAGTTCCGGCGCTACCGAACGGATACATTCGACGCAGTAATATTTACCATCCCACATTTTGAGCGAGCGCCGCTGCGGACCGAAGAGCGACTCGCAGCGGGCGCAGGCATCTGCGGTGTTCACGATATCACTCCTCCAGTGAGCAGCCTTTGGTTTCTTTGATTGTGAGAATGATGCAGAAGGAGATCGCGGCGATGCCGGAGAGGTACCAGGCGATGGCCAGTGGATTGCCGGTTGCTTTGACCAGCCAGGCGGCGACCATCGGGGCGGTCCCCCCGAAGATGGCGAAGGGGATATTATAACTGATGCTGGCGGCACTCACCCGCACACCCCTCCGAAAGAGTTCGGTGATCGTCGCGGGAATGGCCCCGGCGAAGCAGGCGACGAGGACAGCGAAGCCGATCTGGCCGGTGAGGATCAGGGCGAAATTGTGGTGGTGCATCAGGCGGAGCAGCGCGGGAGAGAGAATCGCGACGCCGGCGGAGCCGACGAGCAGCAGTGGTTTGCGTCCAAAGCGGTCGGCGAGTATTGCGGTGATCGGGACCAGCACGGTGAGGGCGGCCATGCTGAGCGTATTAATGTCGAGAGCTTCCGCGCGGGTTTCGCCAACTTCTTCGACCAGCCAGGTCGAGAGGTAGATGAAGACGGTGTAAAAGGTCACGGCGTTCATCATGTTGAGTCCGGCGGACTGCAGCATTTCCGTGCGGTGTCCGGTCCAGGCATCCTTGAGGGGAGAACTGGGTTCCTGTTCGGCCAGCTCTTCCGCCAGGGGTTGATCGGGAATGCCGTGCCGAATGAAATAGCCAACAAAAGCGACCAGGACGCCGGCGAGGAACGGAATCCGCCAGCCCCAGCTCTGCAGTTGGATGTCGGTGGTGAAACTGTTAATCAGAGCGCCGACGGCTGAACCGAGCAGGATGCCGCAGGTGGCGCCGATCATACTCCAGGCCCCAAAGAAGGCCCGACGGTGCGGTGGTGCGTGCTCGACGAGGAACACGAACGAACTGGTGTATTCGCCGCCGACGGAGACGCCTTGAATCATGCGGAGCAGGATCATCAGGATGGCGGCGGAGATTCCGATCTCGGCATGGGTGGGCAAGAGTCCCACGAGCATCGTGGGAACCGCCATCATCATCACGGACAGGGTGAGTGCTTTCTTGCGGCCGATGCGGTCGCCGATATGTCCGAAGAGGACGGCTCCCACCGGTCGCATCAGGAAGCCGGCGGCAAAGGCACCGAAGGCGGCGATCAGCGAAGTGCGGGCGTCTTCGGCGGGGAAGAAGAGTTTGCCGATGGTGGGTGCAAAGAAGCCGTAGACGGCGAAGTCGTACCATTCGAGAATGTTCCCGATGAATCCGGCCGCGAGCACGCGCGTTTTTTTGCCTGCGGTTGCCTCTGCATCGATTTCCTGTGCCACAGTCGACATGAACGATTCACCTTCTGTATTGGGGTTGCAGCAATAGCGTTCTCTAACCAGGAATTTCAAACCTTATGAATTTCAGCTGGGGTACGGTTACTCAACAGGCGCTCCAATATTTAAATGGAGATCAGGGTATATATAAAAGTAGCACAGCACAGAAACCTCATCTGGATCGCCGATTGTTGAATAAATCTGACGGACTGTGAGGTGAAACGTGTTACTGGATTCTGCCAGTTCAAATACTGGAAAATAGAGATCATGAATGAGCCACATGCGATCAAATGCCAGGCCTGACTGCTCGCCCTTAAATGCGAAAGGAACTACGAAAAAGAAAGACGCCACATAGACACAGCAACCTGTCAGGATTCCAAGAATGAATTTGCGAATCATAAGGATTGTACCGTGGCAATGAGATCGTGAGCAGTATTTTGAAGCGTGGGTAGTTTATGTGATTCGAAGTGGTGGGGGAATATTGATTTCACGGTCTGATCAGAATGCCTGTTCGAAACTGGTGAGTTGGGATGGTACGTTACCGTTGTGATTTTCTACCACGAAAAGCACGAAAGACACGAAATTTCCTGGTAGGGCGATTTACCTGTGATTAGTTGAATGACTGATGGTTCGTGTTTTGTTGATCGGGGTTGGGGACCTGTTAATCCATTCAACTTTTGCTCTGACAGTTTCCTGCTCGCTGCGCTCGGCCCGAATTGCATTCGGGCTTACCCCGTGGATGCCTTTGATTGTTTACTTGTATTGAATCTCGCCAGGCGGGCGGCCACACAGGGCCGCATCCTGCGATGTGGGTTGGTGGGCTGGATCTCAATTGAATATTTGCGCTGCGACCTCCTGTTGCCTGCGGCAATCACGGATTGCATCCGCGACCACCCCGCACCCTAAATATTTCTTTTTTTGATTGACACATTTGTAGCACTGGCTACAATATCGGAGTATATGTAGCCCAGGCTACATTTTGCCGCTCACTGATTTGTAGCCTTGGCTACTTTTTAAACACACCTATTCTCCTGCCCTGTAAAGGTTTACCGTAATGAGCTACCCGCCTGCCCGACTGTCCCGCCGGGGTTTTACGTTGATTGAGCTACTGGTGGTGATCGCGATTATTGCCACGCTGATTGCCCTGCTGTTACCTGCGGTGCAACAGGCGCGGGAGGCGGCGCGGCGGAGTCAGTGCAAGAATAATCTGAAGCAATTGGGGCTGGCGTTACACAACTATCACGACACGCATTCCTGTTTTCCCGCGGGTTATTATTCGTATGGAACCAGCGATGGTTCGGGGCCGGGCTGGGCGGAGATTGATGCGAATACCTGGGATGCGGCACCGGGCTGGTCCTGGAGTATGATGCTGCTGCCTTACCTGGATCAGGCGAATATCTACAATGCGCTGGACGTCAACAGGCCCTGCTGGAACCTGGCGAATGCGGGGGCTGTGCAGACAAAGCTGCCGGTCTTTCTGTGTCCCTCAGCCTCGGGCGGCGATGAACCGTTTCTGGTGCGGGATAGTGCCGGCAGTCCGCTGGTGAAAGGGGGCGCACAGCTGCTGTTCGGTCGGTCGCATTATGTCGCCAGTCACGGTCAGGAATCGTGCTGGGGGGAATGCGGGGCGAGTACAACGGGCGTGATCTTCACGGATATTTACACCAAGACAACCAAGACGGTGACGATTAACGGCGATGCTTCGAAGGTAGCGGATGGACCGTTCTTCCGTAATTCACGCACACGGATGCGGGACGCCACCGATGGTCTCTCGAATACGATTTTCCTGGGCGAACATTCTTCGCGACTGAGTGATAAAACCTGGGTGGGTGTGGTGCCGGGGGCGTTTACGCATCCCCAGTTTTCGACACCCGAAAACGGACCGGACGCCGCGGCGACACTGTCGCTGGTGCATGCGGGACCTTCGGGAGGCGAGCTGGACATCACCGGGTTCCCGATTATCCATCCGGTGAACTTTCCGACCTACCACGTGGGGCAGATGTATTCCGAACATGTGGGGGGCGGGCATATCTGTCTGGGCGATGGTTCGGTGCGGTTTGTTTCGGAGAATATCGATCTACTGCTGTGGGCCTCCCTCTCAAGTATCAGTGAGGGTGAAGTGATCGGGGAATTTTAGTATGAAGTATCGCATGTGTTTCACACTGGCGGTGTTACTGGCTGGAAGCCTGCTCCTTACGGGTTGCGGGTATCCCGAGGTTTCGCCGAAGACCTATGAACTTTCCAAGACCCTGTATTCGGTCTGTAATCAGAAGAGCAGCGAGCGGCTGAAAAAGGTGCAAGCGCTGATTCAGAGTTCGCTGGAGCAGGAAGAGATCACCTCGCGGGAGGCGGACTGGTTGAACGGGATTATCAAACAGGCGGAGGCAGGCGAATGGGACGAGGCATTGCGGGAGTCCCGACAGATCATGGAAGATCAGGCGGGGCGGTGAGCTGGTACCGCTCGGGGGGTGAGAGCGGTTCGTGACTGGAATTGTTTTCTACCACGAAAAGCGCGAAAAACACGAAATTTTCTGGTGGGTGTGATTTACCTGTGATGGGTTGAATTACGGGCGCCGAATGTCCGACCACTCATTATTGGAACCTGTTGATTCATTCAACCTTTTCTCTGTCAGTTTCCTGCTCGCTGCGCTCGGCCCGAATTTTATTCGGGCTTATCCCGTCATGTGAGCGGAATGCCGCTCGCCACCGGTGAGTGGGATCAGCGCTGGAGATTTTACCGGCGTCTAGCGCCTTGCCGCTCAAGGTTGGTGGGCCAACTTTGTGCCTTTGAAGGATTGACCGATCTTGATTCTCGCCAGGCGGGCGGACACGTGGGTCCGCCCCTTACTAAGAGGGTTGGTGGGGTGGTTGTGGTTTGAGAGTGTTGTGCTGCGACCTCCTGTTGCCTGCGGCAATCTCGGATTGCATCCGAGACCACCCGGCACGTTTTAATTAAACGCTGCTCACGGTCATTGCTTTTCACCGGTGTTGCTTTGGCACTGGTTTTATTTTCTCTGTCCTCGCTGGTGCCGATGTGTAGGATTTCCCTCTGTACTGCGTTTGGATCGCGTTGTCTGTGGCCGTTTCTCGTTTCTGAATTCGGCTGTCATCTACCGAAGTCGTTTCAACCGGGGCTAATGCCCTGCGGCTAATTTAGCTTTACTGTTGTTGAAGTTCTGAGAACAAGAGTAACAGCATACCTTCGGTCAAGATGAATACTTACAAAGCGAACGCCATCGAACCCATTATCACGCTGAAAACTATTCAATAAACGTTACCTGACAGGTTGCTCTGGTTGGGAGCGTTTCTGAAATCAGATTTGTTGCGAGGAGATCATTCTCATGGACAGAACCTGTTCTGTTTTCTGGTTGCTGCAATTGCTGTCGGGCATGGTATTGTTGTTGTTTCATGCTGCAGATTCTGTCGAAGGGCGTGGGGGAGTCAAGACAGAATTTTGTCCCAATGTGGCCGGATTTTGTCCTGCTGTGTCCGGGATTTTGTCCCACTCTGACCGGGGTTTGTCCGCAAGTGCCCTGCTCTGCGGGCGATTATTTCGCAGGGGTGCGCAGTGTTCCGGTGAAAAGCAGGTGAAGAGTGAGGAGTTTGGTGGTGCAGATGTGAGAGTTGTGCTGGAGATGCAGTGCTCAGAAGACGCGCCTCGCGCGCGAGCCAGATGGGAACCAGGATACGCTTCGGGAGGCGTGGATCAAGGTCAGTCTGTTCAGGCGGCGGTGGTGGATTTTCAGTGGGGGAGGAAGCTGGATTTCAGGTGGGATTATTTTCTACCACGAAATTCACGAAAGGCACGAAAATTCCTGAGTAAGGGCGACCAGCTGTATTCGGTCATATTACCGACGGCTGGCGTTTTGTCCCTCAGAGTTGGGAACCTGTTTAACGATTCAACCTTTTCTCTGTCAGTTTCCTGCTCGCTGCGCTCGGCCCGAATTGCATTCGGGGGCACCCCATCTTTATTTATTATTGTGAAGCGGGTTGGTGGGCTGGTTCAGGATCCCGAGTTTGTGCTGCGATCTCTTGTTGCCTGCGGCAATCCCGGATTGTATCCGGGACCACCCAGGGAATGTCATATTGAAATTAATCAGCGGAGTTGGGGCGGAACTGTTTTTGCCAGGTCTTGGATTTGACGCTGATGTCGGTGTTATCTTTGTAGGATTTGCGGAGGTCGGTGAGTTGGATTTTGAGCTTGTTAATCGTGTCCTGGTAAGCGGGATTGCCGTACTGGTTGGACATCTCTTGGGGGTCGTTCTGCAGATCGTAGAATTCCCATTCGTCGAATTCGTAGAAGCGGATCAGTTTATACCGGGGAGTACGGATGCCGAAATGCTTGGCGACTTTGTGGACGCTGGGGAAATCGAAATAGTGGTAGTAGAGGGAATCGCGCCACTCGGGGTTTTCCCCTTTAAGAAGCGGTACGAGCGAACGGCCCTGCATGTCGTCGGGGATGTCGGCACCGGCGATGTCGAGGAAGGTTTCCGCGTAGTCGAGGTTCTGGACCAGGTTGGTGTTGACAGTGCCGGGCTGGGTGACGCCGGGCCATTTGACGATCAGCGGCATGCGGAAGGATTCTTCGTACATCCAGCGTTTGTCGTACCAGCCATGATCGCCGAGGTAGAAGCCCTGGTCGGAGGAGTAGACGATGATGGTGTTTTTATCGAGGCCGGTCTCCTTGAGCCAGGCGAGCATGCGGCCGATGTTTTCGTCGACACCTTTGATGCAGCGGAGGTAGTTTTTGATGTAGCGCTGGTATTTCCAGCGGACGAGTTCTTTGCCGGTGAGATTCGCTTTGCGGAGAGCTTCGTTTTTGGGATCGAAGGCGGCATTCCAGGCTGTGAGCTGTGCGGGTGTCATGAACTGCAGATTGCGGAAGCCGGATTTGTCGAGCGACTTGCCGGCGTTGGGATCCCAGCCTTCCAGCCTGGGACCAAAGTTGTCGTAGACCAGGTTCATGTAGTTTTCGATGGACATCTCCGCGTGTCGGGCCGGGCTGGCGTTGTCTTTCCAGTCGTCGAAGAGGGTAGTCGGTTCGGGGATGGTAATGTCGTCGTAGAGATGCAGATGGCGGAGCGCGGGCATCCATGTGCGGTGGGGCGCCTTGTGCTGGCACATGAGCATGAAGGGTTTGCCGGAGTTGGCGTTCTGCTTGAGCCAGTCGAGTGCCATGTCGGTCACGATGTCGGTGCAGTAGCCTTCGATGCGTTCGCGGCCCTGGGCGGTTTTGAATTCGGGATTGTAGTAGTAGCCCTGCCCCGGGAGGATTTTCCAAAAGTCGAAGCCCTGGGGATCGGAGGTGAGGTGCCACTTGCCGATCATGGCCGTTTTGTAGCCGGCTTTCTGCAGGAGCTTGGGGAAGGTCTGCTGATCGCCGTCGAAGCGGTTGCCATTCCGCATGAAGCCGTTGATGTGGCTGTGTTTGCCAGTGAGGATGACGGCGCGACTGGGTCCACAGATGGAATTCGTGCAGAAGCTGTTCTGGAAGAGCATGCCTTCGGAGGCGATTTTGTCGATGTTGGGCGTCGGGTTAATCTTCTCGAGGAACCCCTTGTAGGCACCGATGGCGTGGGGTGCGTGGTCATCGGTGAAGAGGAAGAGAATGTTGGGCCGCTGGGCCGCGTGGGACAGCGAAGGAAGAATGAGACAACAGAGCAACACGAGCGCGCGAATCATGAAAGCACCTTTGCAGAATTTCGATATCCAAATAGAGGCGGGTGTTTTCAGAATAGCGGCTGGCGGGGTCAGATGCCAGTCGGCGTGCGGCGGGAAGCTGGGAGGGAATTTGTTTGGGAGCTTAAGGAAACCCGTCAATCAGCGTGGTCGTCATCCCCCTTGAGGATGATGGCCAGGAAAATGGGAATCAGGATGATCAGGCAGAGGCCAAAGAAGATGGCGTAAGCGGGAATGTCGGGAGTGGCGAAGATAAAGACAGTCATTCCGAGCTGGAAGAAGAGATAGAGGAGGAACGCCAGGCTGGCGAGACCAATGCTGATGAAGAGCGTGAGATGCAGAATTCGTTTGCGGCGTTGCATGGTGCGATCGTCCCTCTTGCTCAGGAGGCCTGGATCTCCTCGGTATCTGGTTCGGGAGGGGTATCCGGGTTTTCTTTCAACAGGTTGATCGCGGCGATCAGAGTGCTTTGACTTGAGAAATCAGCGCCAACCAGAGCGATGACGGCCCCGAGGTTAACGAGGGAGAGCGTCGTCAGGTTGGCATCACTGGAGGAACAATAGACGAGTAGCATGACAACGTACCAGAGCACAAACAGAATGGCGTTTCGTTTGCGGATCTTTTTCATGTGCTGAATGAATTTGTCCAATGACTGTTCCCGTGGCATGTTGACTTTCCCATACGAAGGTGAGGTCTGGTATGTCAGACAAAAGAATGCAAGGCGTTGCTTTTATTTTACAAGTTGGAACTATGAATTTCAGGAGTAGATTGCGGATGGATTTTGGAATGGGGGAAGAATGGACATCGATGTTTCAAAAACTTTACAGGCGGCGTGCTTGCGAGCAAGGAGTGTCAGGACAAGCGTTTTTGAGTCGTCTAAAGTGATGAACACTGCGTGAAAGTAGGACAAAATCGGAAGTAATGTCGTAGCTCGGCTTGTGGTCACAGAGGGAATTCACTACAAAAGATACGTGGAATTAGTCGCTTTCGCGGGAAATTGTAGTCCCGGGAAGCCGTTAGTTGATTGCTTCAACTCGTCCACTCCGTTTCACACAATGTGCTCCCTGATTCAATTCAGCGCAGCTTTGAAAGGTTCTGTTTGAAGTAAACAGATAACAGATTGTGTCATGAAACTCTGTCTTTCCGGGATCTTTTGAGATCAGGACGGGAAGGCGGGCCCGCTTTTGCACTCGAGCGAACTGTTTCCTGTGCGCCCCTGTTCCATGTCGGCATGGACTGTCTGCAGACGAATGCGTTCGTCTTACAGGCTGACCGTGCGGATTCCACTTTGAAAGAGATATCTGGAGTATTGATGTTAGAGTTTTTCACGAAGCATAAAGCTTCAGTCAAGGATGATGTCTTGTCAGGCCTGACGGTGGCACTGGCGCTGGTACCGGAAGCCGTGGCGTTTGCATTTGTGGCGGGTGTTCCCCCCACGGTGGGTCTGTACTCGGCTTTCTGGATTGGACTGATCAGTGCGCTGGCAGGTGGCCGACCGGGAATGATCTCGGGAGCGACCGGAGCGATGGCCGTGGTTGTCGTGTCGCTGGTCGCGCTGCACGGAATTGAATATCTGTTTCCCGCGGTGATTCTCTGCGGGTTGCTGCAGATCACGGTGGGGCTGTTGCGGATGGGGAAACTGATCCGGCTGGTGCCTCATTCGGTGATGCTGGGATTTGTGAACGGACTGGCGATCGTGATTGGTCTGGCCCAGATCGGCAGTTTCAAAACACTGGGTTCTGACGGAACGATGACGTTTCTACAGGGCCCCTCAATGATACTGATGCTGGCCCTCGTCGGATTGACGATGGCGGTAATTGTACTGTTGCCACGATTTACGAAAGCGATCCCCAGTTCGCTGGCGGCGATTATTCTGGTCTCGATGATTTCGATCGGCTTTAACCAGTTCGCTCCTGCGACGTGGAAACCAGCCGGACAGGAAAATGTTGTACAGACGGTCGACGACCTGATGATGAATAACCTGCGGGCCAAAGCAGTTCAGGAAGCTGCGGACCAGCAGACTGGAGCGGAGCTGAGTGGAGAACAGGTTGCGGCTGCTGTCGCTTCCGTCCAGCCGGCTGCGGAGCCATTGCCGATGTTGTTCTTCCTGGACTCACGGTACGTGCTGGCCCCGTTTAACTGGGAAACGCTGTGGATCATCTTCCCCTTCTCGTTGATTCTGGCGGGCGTGGGTCTGATTGAATCGCTGATGACGCTGACTCTGATTGACGAAATTACCGAGACCCGGGGAAGCGGTAACCGGGAATGTATTGGCCAGGGGGCTGCGAATGTGGTCTGCGGTCTGTTTGGCGGGATGGGCGGCTGTGCGATGATTGGACAATCTCTGATTAACGTCAATTCGGGTGGTCGGGGACGGTTGTCCGGGGTTGTCGGAGCTGTGGGCCTGATGATCATGGTGGTTCTGCTCAAGCCGGTGATCTCGCTGGTGCCGATGGCGGCGCTGGTGGGTGTGATGTTTATGGTGGTAATCGGAACCTTCGAATGGAGTACCCTGCACACCTGGAATAAAGTCCCCAAGAGTGATGTGCTGGTCATGGTGCTCGTCGCCGGTTACACGGTACTGTTCCATAACCTGGCTGTTGCCGTTCTGCTGGGGATTGTGGTGCAGGCGTTGATTTTCGCCTGGCATCATGCCACGCACATGATGGCAGATATTCACTTTGAAGGGGAAGACAAAAAGGTCTACCAGTTACATGGTCCGTTGTTCTTCGCCTCGGTGAGCAGTTTTCGCGAGTTGCTGGATCCGGTGAACGATCCACCAATCGTGGCAATCGACTTCTATTTTTCACGTGTATATGACCAGAGTGCGATTGAAGCGATCAACAAGATCGCTGAACGCTATCGTCAGGAAGGCAAATGTCTGCAGTTGCGGAACCTGAATGCTGACTGTCGACACTTGCTGGAACGGGCCGGTGATCTGGCCGAGGTGGATATTGCCAACGATCGGCATTATCACATCACAGAGATGATCTAAGAGCACGATACCGGAATGAAGCGGGGCATTCGATCCGTTTTATTTCGAACTGGAATTTCGGGCTTTCGTCAGCCAGCGATCGAGCTGGTTGGCGAATTCCTGTCGGTCTTTGGCATTGAAGCCTGCAGGACCGCCGGTAATCTGGCCTTCCCCGCGGAGGTCGTCCATCAGGTCGCGCAGGGCGAGACGCTCGCCGATGTTGGCTTCGGTGTAAAGGGCACCACGGGGGTTGAGAGCCTGAGCGCCTTTGTCCACAACCTGTGCGGCAAGAGGTATGTCAGCGGTGATGACCAGGTCGCCTGGTTGTGCGAGTTCGACAATCCGTTGATCGGCTACATTCAGTCCGGGCGGGACGAGGAGCGAGCCGATAAAGTTGGAGCGTGGGACGGACAGAGGCTGATTGGCTACGAGCGTCACTTTGATTTCAGTGCGTTTGGCAGCTTTGAACAGCAGCGATTTCACTTCCGCCGGACAGGCGTCCGCATCAACCCAGATTTGCATTCCGCCTCCTGATGGTGGGGCCATTTTAGTGATAAGGTACAGATGATTCGTCTGTTTGCTTCGATTTCACAGACCATGATTAATCTGATATAACGGGTGTTGAGCAGTTTGACAGTGTCAAACCGGAACGATTAGAATTCGTTTCATCAATTCTTCATTATAGCAACACTTCATTCTCAAGTTGCTGTCAACACTTTTAGCGCCAGGAGTAATCATGAAATACTGGAAGTTGTTCTGCCTGTCTACACTCAGCCTGTGTTTAACTGTCGGATGTGGTGACAGTGCCGGCAGTGATCAGCCCGATCTGGGAACCGTCAGCGGTGTCGTCACCATGGATGGCAAACCGCTGCCCGCCGTGACCGTGACCTTCACGCCGACCGAAGGACGTCCCTCAAACGGCGTTACCGACGAGGAAGGACGCTACGAGCTGGGATATTTACGAGACACACAAGGTGCTGTCATTGGAACTCACAAGGTCAGTATCTCCACACCGCAGGACGCACCGACTCCGCCGGGACAGACTTATAAAGACCCCATCCCAGCCAAGTACAACACCCAGACCACGTTGACCGAAGAAGTGAAAGCCGGCGACAATACGATCGATTTCAAACTGGAATCCAACTAAGCCACACCTTAAGATCTCCAGGATCTGCAAATCATATAAACTGAAGAGCCCTGACGACTTACATCCAGTCGGCCGGGCTCTTTTTTTATGGATGGAAGTGCGGGCAGCCGACTTTTCACTGTCAGGATTCAGAGTTTCAAACGTCTTAACTCTGAAGGCAAGTTTTCAGCCCCCACTCAGTTCACATTTTCTAACCATCGTTAATTAACTCGTGGTATCCTCTTTGCCGATCTGTTAGCATTAGATAAGTATGTTTAAATATGACGATATAACGACAACAGGAAATAGATAGCAGGCTTTGGTCCCGCCAATGTAATTCATCCGAATTACGTTCCAATCACCGAAATCATCATTGTTTCCCACAGAGCTCAATCTCATGTCGCGAGGCATGCAGATCTGTTTTTGTTTTTTTATATTTCAGGAGAGATGAAGAACATGAAACGTTTACCTTTGGGGATCCGGTTCAGGTGGAAGCTGGGATTCACGCTGATTGAATTGCTGGTTGTGATCGCGATTATCGCAATTCTGATCGCGTTGCTCTTACCGGCAGTTCAGCAGGCACGCGAAGCAGCACGCCGCAGTACCTGCAAAAACAGTCTTAAACAGATTGGACTGGCCCTGCACAACTACCATGAAACCCATGGTGTTTTCCCGCCCGCCTATATCGACAGCGATCCGGGTTTGAACACTCCAGCGGCTGCCGCTTCCAACCTGAATGGTCTGGGATGGGCCACCATGATTCTGCCGTTCATGGACCAGGCGCCACTTTACAATCAGATTGGAACACAGACGGCCGGGTTCACATATAACTGGCTGGATTCCACTCACAGCGGTTCTCTGACCAGTGCGATTCCTGCGGCCAAGGTTGTATTGCCGGTCTACAACTGCCCCTCTGATCCCATGGGAGGCATCAATACTGATTGCAGCAGCTATGGGAAATCAAACTACCTGGTTTGTGCGGCCACAGGGGCTAACAGCCGAAACGGTGCTTTCTATGTGAACTCGAAAACACAGATGAAATCCATCACCGATGGCAGCAGCAACACCCTGTTTGTTGGAGAGCGGACCACGGCGAATGATCCCAGCAGTTCAACTGCCTGTGGTGGTTCCCCCTGTAACTGGGCGGGCGGATTGTGGATTGGTCCCCGGAACTACACTGCTCCTGCCGGCTGGCATACCAGCCTGCGTGGACTGGATGTGGCTGTGAACGGTGGTTCGAGTACCATTTACATGATCAATGGATCCAGCATCAACTGGGGTCCTGCCTGGAATGCTGGAAGTACACACGTCGGTGGTGCTCACTTCCTGCTGGGCGACGGTCAGGTTCGATTCCTCTCCGAGAACATTGACCTGGCAACCTATCGCGGACTCTACACCCGCAGTGGTGGTGAAGTGCTCGGCGAATTTTAATCCTGAATCAATACAGGATCATTGTTGAACGATAAAAACTCGGTCGCTTCTCTCAGGGAAGCGGCCGTTTTTTTACCCATACGCACACTTACTTATCTTTAATAATTATCGTACAGAACTGTGCAGACCCAACACTAAGCCAGCTCTTAATTCACATGTTCACACCCCCCCGTTATTCATGTGATCACATTCCTGCTGATACATCTATTGTATCGTCTTATATTCTCTATAGTTGAGACTATTCTACACTGGCAGAAGCATCCGATTCCGTATAATAATAGAGCATTGTCATCCTGACTGTGATACTGGGATTTTCCCAGTCACAACGTTGTTTGAGTTACGAGTATTCTCTCTGACGACAACAGTTCTGCACACGGCTGAGCTTATCATTTCGGGCCTCCAGGATGATCTGAATCCATTCATTTTTTTTCGTTACTAGTAAGGATGTAAAGTATGAGACGACCTACGTTCCCGCTCCGATTCCGGTGGCGGCTCGGCTTCACACTGATCGAACTTCTGGTGGTAATCGCGATTATTGCCATTTTGATCGCGCTCTTGTTACCCGCTGTGCAACAGGCACGTGAAGCAGCCCGTCGCAGTACCTGTAAGAACAATCTGAAGCAGATCGGACTGGCCTTACACAACTACCATGAGACGCATGGCGTCTTTCCTCCCGGTTACATGGACAACGACTTGAACTTTACCGCATCCAAAGGTTCCGGAACCGCTGCCAACAACAACGGCATCGGCTGGGGAGCCATGATTCTACCGTTCATGGACCAGGGACCGCTGTATAACCAGTTGTCATCCCAGACGAATCAGTTTGGCGAACACTGGAGTGTCAGCGCAGGTACGCTGGCGAAAACCGTTCTGCCTGCCTATGTCTGTCCGTCTGACCCCATGGGTGGTATCAACACCGACAAGAGCAGCTTCGGTAAGTCCAACTACCTGGGCAGCCATGGAACTTCAGCGGCAAATGCAACCAACGGGATTCTGTTCGGTAACTCGAAGACCCGCATCCGCGACATCACCGATGGAACCAGTAATACCATTCTGGTTTCTGAACGTACCACCAAAAGTGAAGGTTCCGGCACAACCGGTTGTGGTGGTTCGGCCTGTAACTGGGCCGGTGGTCTGTGGGTTGGCCCACGTTACACTTCGAGCATGTCAACCTGGCATCCCGGGATGTACCATTTCGATGTTTCCAACTTTGGTGGAGCTAACTCGACCTATCTGATTAACAGCTCAGCTGCAACCTGGGGTGATGACTGGACTGCATCCAGCGCTCACGTCGGTGGCGTGCACATGCTGTTGTGTGACGGTCAGGTTCGGTTCATCAGCGAGAACATGAGCAGTGGCAGCACAACTTCAACCTACTATCAACTCGTCACCCGCAGTGGTGGTGAAGTAGTCGGCGAATTCTAAACGCCTCTGTTTTATTTGAGATCAGGCGACTCACGATCATCGATTGTGAGTCGCTTTTTTCTTGCGCTCAATCTGAGAGAAGGCTTACACGCCGAGAGTCACCTCGGACTGCCAATATTAACCTACTGGGTTAACAGCTTAAGCTCGTCAATGGCCCGACCATGATTCGGATTCAGCTTGAGGCATTTCTCGTATGCCTCCCGGGCGGCCTGCCTGTCTTTCTGGAGCCGTTTGATTTCGGCAAAGTAAAACCAGGCCTGAGGGTCGTTGGGATTCTTATCAACAGACTGCTGAATCGCTTCCTCGGCTACCACGAGGTTGTCATTGCGAAAACTCATCATGGCTGCCAGTAATGCCATCTTGCCTTGATGGTAATCACGTTTTTCTGCGTCATTCCGATCGTTGTAAATATTGGCAAGCGTCTCGTGGATCTCAATTGTGGGGGACATTTCTGCCACCCGCAGCAAATATTCCTCTGCGGTTTTCAGATCGCCCTTCAGGAGATAAACGCCCCCTTTGAACTGAATCGTATCGGGTTCTTCGATGCCAAATTCATTCAATTTATTCAACAGCAGCAGCATTCGCTCGGGATTCTTACGTTGGAACTCCACTTCGATCATCCGCATCACGGTCGCTTTGACCTGCGGAGTTCTGCGATCCCCCATCAGCGTAAACACTTCATCCAGTTTCTTCGCGAGATGATCCATGTCATCCCGATCCAGCATCTGGTTATAGTCTTCAATGGCCTTGGAGACGCCCAGTCGCTTGCTGTAGGGCATAATAAATTCCGTATTGAAATTCAGGGGAACGACATACATCGCCCGCTCCACCTGGTCGGCAGCCTGTTTTGCCTCAAAGTCACGTCCGAGTTCTTCCAGCGCCAGGTAATTCAGAAAGTTGAAGTAGAGGGAGTTAGGGGATTCCTTCAAATTACGCTCAACGATCAACAACGCTTCTTCAGTCCGACCGGAACGCAACAGCAGCTTGGCCCGCTGGAAATCGGCAGGTTGAAAATCGGTATTCTGCAGAAAAGCCTGCTCGGCTTCATCTGGTTTTTCCTGTCGCAGATAATTTCTGCCGATGGCATACAGATAATGTTTGGGGCTGGTAAATGGAACAGACGTGTCCGCCTGCATGTCTTTTAGTTTTTCGTATTCCAGAGTACTGTCTGCCATACGCCCGGTACGTTCCAGACAGAATGCGTAGCTGGATTGAGCAACTGCACTCTCAGGATCCTGTCGGGCCGCTTCGGCGAAACAGTTCTCGGCGTAGGCATACATCCCCTGCCCCAGAAAGGCCTGCCCTAACCTGATCCATTCCGGTGCATACCCGGTCTCCGCTTCCCGAGCCAGTTCGCGATATTCTTCCATAATCAGAGTATCGGTACTCTCCGCATTTGGCAGAACGGGAAGCGGACGAGACATCCGCTTGGCAACAAGATATCCACAATAGCCTGTCTCCACGACAAGCAGAATCAAGAGCATACGAATAATCTGAATCATGGTTTCACCTCCTGTCCCAGATTCAGCCAGGCAGAAACCCGGCCAATCCGCTGATAAGGCTTTCTCATATTCAGAGCCCCCGCCACCAAGTCTGTTTTCCCATCCCCATCCAGATCTCCCGTGTCGACGGTGACCAGGTGAATGGGATCACTGGCGATCTGCCAGGTTTTGAAATTCTGTTTACCATCATTTTCCAGCCAGACGACGCTGGCCGTTGTTGGATCGTACCAGTCATTGGTCATACTCACCAGAACCACATCCAGGTCGCCGTCAGCATCCATGTCGGCAACGTCGGCCGCATAGGTACCTGCCAGATCCGAAATTCGCTTCAATTCGAATTCCCAGTTGCCCTTGTTCTCGAACCAGTAACAGCCATGATAGGGTTGCGGGTAAGCATCCAGGTCTTCCAGGTTATCACCGGCAGGGAGAATCAAATCCTCATCTCCATCCTGATCCAGGTCTGCTTTGACAAGTCCGGCGCCCCCCAGGTCGAGGTTGACCGTGTACCACAGACGCCGCTTTTTGAATTTCCCCTCGCCCAGATTTTCAAAAGCCCAGAGTTCCTCCTCGTCCTGAGTGACAATCGCAGCGATATCCAGGTCGCCATCCCCGTCATAGTCGGCCACTGGAACGTGAATGGTACCCGGAGCATTTAAGAGTTCGTGATCTCGAAATTTGAAATCGCCCCGGTTCTCCAGCCAGAGAACCCGACCGCGATTGTATCCGAATACCGCGACAGCCAGATCGAGGTCGCCGTCACCATCAAAATCGCCCGGCTGCACATCAGCCACACGACGGACATCATCCAGGATCACGTGCTTGATGTATTTGTCGCCTTGTCGCTCATAAAGTTCGACGCGACCGATCACCCGATCGTCGGGTGTCAGATTCCCCAGAATGGAAATGATGATATCCTGGTCGCCATCCTGATCGATGTCGACGACGGTCGCATGGCCGGGTGCGGCCAGATCTTTTAACAGGACTTCCTCATCCCAGCCCCCCTGTGGATTCGATCGGAAAACGGAGAGCACACTCTGGGCTGAGTCACAGGCCAGCACTTCATTCTTACCATCCCCGTCGATATCGACAATCTGCACGTTGGTGATCAGGGGCAGCCCGGGTGGGTCTGCCGCCAGCTTCAACGGTTTCCAGGCAACCGGGGACGCGGGATAGGATTTTCCTCCCGAAAAGACTTCCGGTGCCTGCCCCAGTGAGGGGAGGGTAGGTAAAAAGAACCAGGTTAATACCGGGATCAGCACCACCAGTATCAACAGCAGACAAACAGTGACTTTCTGGGACATAAAGTTTCGTCAATTCCATAGATGAAAAAATGGAGGGTGGCAGGCCGGAATGCCCGCAGGATTATTCTAGAACGGGAGGGTGCACTCCGCCATTAAGTCCTTACGACAAAACGGAATGAGACACGAGAAAAAACTGAAAGTTTGCTGAATTTTGACTAAAACCTGTCTATTTAACCCCTTACCTCCGGTTTCGTTTTGCAAAAGCGGAGAGCAGATCGCAAAAATCAGCTCAGGGAAACAGGCCGTGATTTTGCGATCAATCCAGCCTGTGCTCCTTCGCGGATTAGTCGGGAAAGAGATTCCCTCTGTTTCCCCAACTATAGCCCAAGCCCCCGATTCTGAACATCATCGCCACCCAATCATCTAATTATTTAGAAGAATAGATTGACAAACGGCACTCATCGATTAGGATCATCTAATTATTTAGATGTTACTCCGGTATCACCGTGCATCTGCCCCTTCAACCAGACGTCAAACACAGGACCAATCACTATGGCACGCCCTGGTTCAGAACACCCGACTCAACTGGAACTGGAAATCCTGAAAGTGCTCTGGGACGAATCGCCTCTCCGCGTGCGCGAAGTGCGGGCTCGCCTGGAAACTCAGGCCCAGCGTCCACTGGCACACAGTTCGGTGATTACGATGCTGAATATCATGTTTGACAAAGGATTTCTGAACCGGGAAAAAGTAGGCAAATCATTTCACTTTTCCCCCAAGGTCCGGAAAGAAGAAGTCGCCGGCGGCATCATGAATGATCTGCTGTCACGTCTATTTGATGGCTCTCCCTCGGCGATGATGTTGAATCTGCTGGAAACCAGCAATGTCGATGCCACCGAGATGACAGAGTTACGCAAACTCATCACACGCAAAGCACGGGAGCAGGAAAAATGAATGACATTTTCTTTCTTCATTCGGACTTCAATCTCTGGCTCTGTCTGACACTGTTGCATTCTCTGTGGATCTGGACCGTGATCGCACTGTTTGTATACACTACTGACTGGTTCATGAAACGAGTTCGCGTCGAAAAGCGTTATGGTTTTCATCTCGCTGCCCTGTTAATCGGACTGGCCAGTCTGCCACTCTCTTTTTATTACGTCATGCTTCGTACGACACCCGTCAATTCCACGGTGACTCAGATCTCCGCTCCCCGTTCGACTCCTCTCCCGACTGTGACGCCTGCAGAGAAACCTGGTGACCACACTCTTAAGCCTGCTCTCCCCACGACAGCACCTGCGGCCGACAATCAATCAAGGGAAACAGCTCAACGGCTCTCTCCCCTGACCGACCAGCAAGCAGACGCGTTGCTTACCCAGTCGAACTGGAACCGTTACCTGCCCTGGATCGCCGGTGGCTATCTGTTGGGAGTCGGCATCATGCTGTTCCGCCTGTTGAGATCCATGCTGCAGGTGAACCGCTTGAGCTCACGCGCGATACAACTCACGAATGGCCCTCTGGTGGAAATCGTCAGCACGCTCGCCACCCGGTGGTCTCTCAAACTGGCTCCCCGGATTGCAGAGACGAAAGAACTCATTGTGCCGACTGTCGTCGGCCTCTTCCGCCCGCTGATCCTGCTGCCCACGTCGATGCTGAGTGGCCTCACCCCGGCTGAACTGGAACTGATTCTGACCCACGAACTGGCGCACATCCGACGCTGGGACATGTGGATCAACCTCTTACAGCGTCTGGCGGAGACCATCCTGTTTTTCAACCCCGGTCTCTGGTATGTGAATCGCAAAATCAACGTGCTGCGTGAGTTCTGTTGTGATGAAATGACCTGCAATTATGAGCCCTGTGATCAGCACACTCAGCGGGTCAACTATGCGAGTGCCTTACTGCGCGTTCTGGAACTGGCACAACCCCAACATCCCCGGACCGCGGATCTCTCTTCACTGGCCGTCAGTGGTGCCTCGCCCTCTGAAGTCCGTCGGCGGGTCGCACGACTGTTCGGGGAACCATTGTCCGAACCGCTTCGGCTGTCCAGAGGGTTGATTTATCTGACTCTGCTACTCTGTGTCATGTTGGGCTCTGCGATCTGGGCCAGCCAGTCCCCGTCCGAAGAGTCGGACAAGAAAGCTGCTGAGTTGGAGCCCCGTGATTCATTCCAGTTGAAGGGGAATGTCGAAGTGATTGCTCTGGGAACTTACGATACTCCAGAGCAGCGCTGGTGGAATCTTACCGGGAAGAGGCTGAATTCGGTTCCTTATCAGCAGCAACCACGGATGATCGCCGATAATCCTGGTGAAACAGGTCGTCAGATCATATACAGAATTCGAAATCTGCCTGAAGGGTCCAGCGTCCGGGGAGCTTTGATTCGGCAGGATCCTGTGACCGGAAAACAGTACGTTTCACGAATGGGCAGTTCTCCATTTCAGAAAGATCAAAAAGCATTTCCCCCCGGGATCTTTGGAAATGCTTTTGCTGTCAAAGAGAAGCAAATCAAAGCCAATGTACGAATCAGTGTTGCCAGCGGTTCCTGGGACACCAAGATCAGACTCCCCGCAGATAACACCTATGGAGATCAGGGTCTTTCAGAATCGGGTGGTTCTGGCGAAACGTATCACATGCAGATGTCCGGTCCTTATCAGCAACAGGACCGTATTGTTGTGGTGGCGACACACAATAATCATGATCGTGAGGTTCGTATCATCGCCGTCGATAAGACAGGGAAAGAACACCGCACCTCACAGTCTGCCAATTCGAGTATCTCCCAGAATAGCTACTTTACATACCGAGCCTATTTTAAGAATCTCAAACTGGAAGATCTCGATTATTTCGAATTCCAGGCACGTCCTTATGAATTTATCGAGATTAATGACGTCCCCCTGAATCCCGTTGAAACAGCCTCCAAAACACCCCAAAAACCTCGAGTAAATAACACTGCAGAACGGGTCAAAGTCTCAGGCAAAATCCTGCTTGAAGATGGTTCTCCTGTTGAATCAAAGGGCCTCCTCCTGCACAGGAGCCCGGGTGTTTATGGTACAGTGGGCTACTTTACAGACACCTTTGAAGGATTGTTCCCCGAGGGACCTCTGGTACTCTTTTATCATCCCAATCAATATGCCCCGGTTCGCCTGGATGTCGGGTCCCTGAAAGCGGGCGTTTCCCGCAATGATTTGCAGATGATCCTCAAACCCGGACATGCACATCAACTCAAAATCCACAATGAGCAGGGGGAGCCGATCTCAGGTGCAACCATTGTGATTCACCCAACCTGGGGGGGCTCAGCAGGTGGACCGAATTATCCCCTGCAGTCAGATGAGCAGGGAAACGTTCAACTGATCCATCTGGCCGATACCTCGTATAATGTCAAAGTCTCAGCCCCCGGATACGAGCCCAGTCAGTCGAAGAAACTTCCCGTCAAAGCAGACGGCACCAGCACGATCACGCTGAAAGCCAGCCAGAAAACGACGGGGCGGATTCTGGACGAAATGGGCCAGCCGGTCGAAGGCGTAAAACTCTACCTCAAGCATCAGTTTGGTGGCCAGCGTTCCCACGCTTATTCTGGATCCGGCAGAGGCACCTACTGGGGCAGCCCCTTAACAAAGACAGACGTGGATGGTCGATATGAACTGACAGAGATGACGTCAGGTGCCCAGTACCTGTTCATAATCGAGGCCCTCGATGGCCGGCGGGCGATCGTGCAGAGCATCCAGGCAGGACAGAATCAGGAATTTGTGATTCCCGATCGGCGGGACCTGCGCATCACGTTTTCCAAAGACTTCATTGAAAAGTATTCCATTAAAAATGATTCGAAAGTCGCCGTTCGCCAGAGTGTCGTCTGTGTACCAGAAGACAAGTCACGGTATACAGAATTGATTGGCGCGGATGTTCCCATCAAGGTCACGGAATCAAGAGGAACGGCCCTGCTCCCGGGGCTCGCCATCGATCTTGACCCGGCAGGCAAACCTCAGAAAGTGGAAGTCATCCTGCAATATCACAAAGGGCCCAGGCAGGATGTGCAGATCAACCCGAATGGTGAGACCCAAGTGAATTTTGAGCTGGCCCAACGTGATTCCACGAAAGAAGAAACGACAGACGCCCAACCAGCGATTGAGAAAATCCCCGTTGTGATCGCGCAACATCTGATGTTGCTCAACGGTCGGCAGCCGATCACCTGGGAGGAGTTGGACCGGCATTTTGCAAAGCTGAAAGATCCTGCAGCGGTACAGCCTGCCTTTTATTTCACACGTGGTGCGCTGTCAGCTCAAAAAGCTGTCGTCAATTTAAATCCTCAGATTCGAAAACTACAGCAGAAATATCATTTTCGTGGTTCCAGCCAGGGGGCTCTTTCAGCTCGGGCTGATTATTACTATGACCACATCAAGACAGACGCAGACCTGCATCCTGATCCAGCTGATAAACTGACCGGACGGATTGTGGATCTCAATGGCAAACCAGTTGCCGATGCCGAAGTCGTTTTGATCACTTCCGTGCCCGAATCGATCTCTTATAAGACGTACGAGATGGCCCTCGTTCAGGGACGTATTCGCAACCCGCTCGAGCACAGGATGACACGTTCAAATTCCCAGGGCGAGTTCACACTTTACCCGCCGGCAGGAGAGAAATATTATATCATGGCCCTGCACCCGGAACAGGGTTTCAAATTTGACAGTAATGAATATTTTGCATCTCAAAATGAGCTCAAACTCCTGCATTGGTCGGGCCTCAAGGTCAATCTTGCCAAAGTGCCGGAAGAAACCCAGACCGTCAATCTAAGCACCCGCGTCGATGCCCGCGCGGGCTGGCCTGATATCTCCATCAATCAATATTGGAGCGACCTGCCCGCGGAGGCGCAGAAACAGCAGTTCGCCTATCACCATATACCTCCCATCAACCAGACACTGCTCTCTCGCAACTTTCATAACGAGGACGGAAGCAGCATTGGGCTGGCAGGCGTTTCAGTCAGCGTGTTACCAGAAGAAGTGCGCGAAATCAGCCTCGGTCCCCTTTCCCGCCAGCAGTCACAACAACTGGAATGGATGCGTAATCGCTCACGCGGTCGAAAGTAATCCCTGAATACCGGCTTCGATGGCATCAATTATATTGAAGCCATCTCGCGAGTAGAATATTGTTTACTGCAGTCGGTGCCCTTCAGCAGGGTACGGGTTAAGTGCTTCAACTGATTGTAATCACGCCACTCATTGCGATCGAACTCACAGGACTATCTATGAACAAAAAACGTCTGCTCAGGAATCACCTGCTCTCTTTCAAACAATGTCCTCTGATCTGGGCCATGATAATCGTAGGTTGTTTTTCAATTCAGCCCGCTGAAGCAGAGGAATCACAGCCAGCAAAGCAGTTCCAGAGAATCCTGTTTCTGGGGAACAGTATCACCCTGCATGGTCCTGCTCCCAAGATTGGCTGGAAGGGCAACTGGGGAATGGCGGCCAGCAGTCTCGAGAAAGACTACGTTCATCTGGTGACCAAAGCACTGACGAAGTCTCCGTCCGAAAAACCGCAAACGATGGTGAAAAACATCGCCACGTTTGAAAGAAACTATGCAGACTACAATCTCAAGGAACACCTGCAGGATGCGTTCTCATTCAAACCGGACCTGGTGATCCTCGCGATTGGTGAAAATGTTCCGCAGTTGAAATCAGATGCGGAACAGGCCCGCTTCAAAAGCAGTGTAGATGAACTGCTGAAACTGGTGCAGTCAGAGAGCCAGCCCACAATCATTGTCCGCAGCAGCTTCTGGTCTAATCCCGCCAAAGACAAGGCATTGAAAGCAGCCTGTGCGCAGGCCGGTGGCACCTTCGTCGATATCAGCAAACTGGGTAAGAACGAAGAAAATTACGCCCGCGCGGAGCGAAAATTTGAACACGCAGGTGTCGCAGCCCATCCGGGCGACCAGGGAATGCAGGCGATCGCAGATCTCATCGTGAAAGCGGTGAAACCGTAGAAAGCCCCTGGAAATGCAAAAGGCCTTCGTCAGAATGACGAAGGCCTGTCATTTGTAAGCGATTATCTCAAGAGGAGATAATAAGTACACCCCGCAGGGTTCGAACCTGCAACCTTCGGTTTCGTAAACCGATGCTCTATCCAATTGAGCTAGGGGTGCCCGTCCCGATTGGGAAAGGGTATTTTAGCGAGCCCGTTCTCCGTTTTAAAGCGTTTCGGAAGCTGCATTTGAATCTTTTTGGCAGCTCATCCCCGGTTTTGGGAGTGGAATCGCTCCCACTGTATGCTTTTTGACGGTTTTTCGGGCTCGAATCGAACCATTTGGCGATCAGCGCCTGTTGATATGAGACAGCTCTCAGGCAGGTCAGGTTCCCAGCCGCGCAAGAAAAAAGGCTCTGTTCCCTGGAAACAGAGCCTGGTCTCACTAAAAGTCGGGACTAATCTGAGAGGATTCTCAGCATCAACCTTAGTGATGGCCGTGATGGTGATGGCCACGATGTCCGTAACCGCCACGGTATCCGCTTCGGTACCCACCGCGATATCCGCCATAGTATCCGCCTCGGTAGCCGCTACCGCTGTAAATTCCGATTCCGAAGGACGGGCTGCTGTAGTAAAAGCCCCCCGATCCATAGCTGGGATAGGAATTATAGTAACCGCGATACCCGTAGCTGGGATAAGAATAACCATATCCCCGATACCCGGAGTAACATCCGTGGCCTGCTTCAGCCTGTTGGGTCGGCATCAGTAAAAACGTACCGCCGAGTACCAGTCCCATACACAGTGCCAGCTTCAGTCCTTTACGCTTTTTGGGAGTAGCTGTTTCGCCTGCATCAACCGTATCTGTGCTCTTTTGCATCGTTTCGCTCCTTGGAAAAATGAACCATGTGAGTGTCACAGACGAGTTGGAATCAGCATCCTCGCTGTTTGTCTGGCACTCGGTTGCAGAACGGTTGAGAATCCTTCACTCATTACATACTTGTCCGCCTGCTCTGATTCTGAAAATCGCTATAAGTGTGCCAAAATCCCAAACAATAACTGTCCACCCTTAACCTCTTTTTTTATTGGGACTTAGGAAATCAACAATTTTTGGCACCAGTGGCGGATCGAAAAAAAGCGTCTCAGTCTTGCAACAGCCGAGATCAATCTGATGCCAGTCAGCCTGGATATTCCAGCAGAAACTGCCGATCGAGTGGGTATAAAAAAACAAGCCTCCCATTCAAATGATCGGGCCGAACCAGATGAATGAAAGACTTGAGAATATTTGCCAATTTGAACCTGCTAGACAGGAACCGGCCCGACAAGATCAGCTAAAACCTGATCAGGGCGGATCTATTATAAATATGGATTACCATCCATAATAGAAACCGAAACCGGGTGAGTAATAGCCGCCCCGGTAACCGCGGTATCCACGATAGTAACTACCATGGTTGTATCTGCGGTGATGTCGGCGGTAATGGTTTCGGTATCGATTGTAGGAACGTCGATAATCCCGCCTTGCATGGCGGTAATTTCGCTCAAATTTACGATAACTTTTACGAGCCTGTTTCCAGGCAGGTGGCCTTGCCTCGGTTGTGTGTGTGGCCCCGATTAAAAATACACTACTCACGAGCAGGGCTACGGTCAGTGCACGTTTCATGGTCTTGTCTCCTTGATAAGAACCCTGTTGTTGCCTGACTTCATCCCTGTTTGAATGAAACCAGAAGTCAAATAACTTTGACTGTCTTATCAGAGGGAAAACGCAATAGCTGTGCCATTTGCGTAGAATTTGCGGACCAATCGCCTAAACCATGTCAGAGTTTTGGTTTAAAGAGAGTTTTTTACTCAAGTCGAAGCAGAGCCACTACTTGAAACTGTTGTAGAATTGAAAAAAGTGTGGTCGAAAAGAGAACAATTAAGCCGCCCACCGGCCAGTTTTGCTGATTGATGGGCGGACAACTCTTGTTCTCTGCAAGAACCTGCATTTAAACAACAGGGTTTTGCAGGACACCAATTCCTTCAATCTCGGCTTGCATCTCATCCCCATCTTTGAGGAATTTGTTTTTCGAGGCGCCAACGCCGCTCGGCGTTCCGGTGGAAATAACATCACCCGGTTCCAGTTGTACAAAGCTGGAAATAAATTCAACGATCGCTGCTACGGAAAAGATCATCTCTGCGGTAGACGAATCCTGCTCCACCTCTCCGTTGACGGTGAGTTTCATTTTGAGCTGCTGTGGATCTTCAATATCACAGGCCGGAGTGATACAGGGGCCCATCGGGCAGAAGGTATCATGCCACTTACCATGCAACCAGTCGAAGAAACCGTCCTTTTCCCGCTGGGTCCGCTCCGGGTTGGGACGGAACTTGCGGTCGGAGATATCATTGATCACGGTATAGCCGGCCACGTAATCGAGGGCCTCTGCTTCTGAGACTCCCTTGCAGGATTTTCCAATCACAATGCCCAGTTCCAGTTCCCAGTCAATATGATCGGGTGAGACAGAAGGAATTTTCACCGGCTGTCCCGGATGAGTGAGAGTCGTCAATGGAGGCTTCATGAACACATAGGGAAACGTCTTCTGGCGCTCCTCGGCTTTGCCGCCCCCTTCTTCAATGTGTTTTGAATAATTCCCAGCCAGAAGCAGCAGCTTGGAAGGTTCAGGTACGGGCACGAGCAACTGCACATCTTCCAGCATGATCGACATCGGAAAGAGTTCTTCATCCATGGACTGCTTCAACTGCTGCTCAATCACCAGGATCGTTTCCCGCTGTGCCCCCCCGGGAAGAAAGGGAATCAGTCCTTCAGATTCATCAAGCTCGACGCCAGCCAGGTCAGCAGCAGCACTCAAGGGCAGAACGGAATCTTCTGTATAAAAACCGCAGGCAATCTGGTTATCTAACTGATAGCGACACAGTCTCATGGTCTTTCAACTCCTGATCGGGATCTGCAAATCGGTGGGTCAGTCTTGAGGACAGTACGAATTCCTGAATGAGTCTCTCCCTGTTCATGCTAACGTCTGCGGCAGGAAAGACCAGTTTACAGGAACGTTTATGTTAGCTGCTTCTGAAATCTCTTTAAACTTACAGCCAGAATTACCACGCAACAGAGACTGAGCCCGGTGACATAAGGGAGCAGATCCGCAATCCCCGCCCCCCGCAGAACAATGCCTCTTAAGATCTCCAGGAAATAAGTTACGGGAATGATAAAGGTAAACAGGTAAATCGGCAGCGGCATCTGGGAACGGGGGAACATGAATCCCGAAAGCAGCACTGAAGGCAGCATAATCAGAAACGCAAACTGCACCGCCTGCAACTGTGTCTGTGCGATGGTGGAGACCAGCATCCCCAGGCCGAGACCACAAATCAGGAACAGCAGCGAAAGTGTCAGCAGTTCCCACAGATTTCCGTGAATCGGTACGCCGAACAGGAAGACCATCACTGTTAAAACAATCAGGGTTTCCACAAATCCGATCATCGCATAGGGAACCAGTTTCCCCAACATCAAACCGGATTTGCTCACCGGCGTTACGAACAACTGCTCCAGGGTCCCTAGTTCCCGTTCGCGGACGATGGCAAATGAAGTCAGGAACAGAGTCACCAGTTGCAGAATAATACCAACCAGACCAGGCACGAAGAAATGCGAGCTATCCAGGTCGGGGTTGTAGAGCAACCGCGGTCGGATCTCCACAGGCAGCGCAACCTTCCCTTCTGCATCACGGGAGGGCACGACATTCAGTGTTTCGGCTAACTGCTTGGTAATGCTGGTCGAATAATTAAACCCCAGCAGGCTGGAAGCATTGAGTGCCGTCGTGGCGACCTGGGAATCGCTGCCATCAATTAACACCTGAACCGAGACCTGCTCTCCCTTGAGCAGGCGATCGGAATAATCCGGCGGAATGACAACCCCCACCTTGGCCCTGCCAGACTCGAAGGCACGACGAAAGGCATCGTGATCATAAACGCGATCAATGATCATAAAGGTGCGGGTGTTCGCGAACGCCTCGCGGAGCTCGCGCGCACTGGAGCGACCGTCCAGATCAAAGATGACCGTCGGTATATTTTCAATCTGGGTGTCGATCGCAAACCCGAAGATCAGGGTCTGTAATACCGGGACGGCAAAGGCGAACAGCAGCGTCGATGGTTCCCGTCTGATATGAGAAAATTCCTTGACCAGAATGGCCCAGAAACCTGCCAGCATCTTCTGCCTGAATTGGGGAGTCTGCTTACTGCGGGCTTTAGTATTACCGGGTGATTTCTCCGGAGCAAGTGGTGGCTCAGTCCGCGCGGCACTCGTCTCTGCCTGTGGTTCGGTTGCCTGCGTTGTAGTTCCCTCTGGTACAGCACTCGCGTGAGTGTCTCCGTCGCGATTCAATCCCTCCGCCCGACTCAGTGTCACAAACACATCTTCGAGTGAAGGTGTGATCGGCCGGACTTGAACGGTGCCCTGCGATTCTGGAATACGATTAATGAAATCATGTTCTGTCAGACTCTGATCCGCGAGCACGTGAATTGTTTGACCAAACAGAGTGGCGTCGTGCACCCCGTCCATTTCGCGATAAGTACCCAACCACGTCGCTGGGTGTGGAATATCGATTTCCCAGCGCGCCGATCCGGGGGGAGTCACGCTGGATAACTGTTTCAGCTCTTCCGGCTTTCCACAGACAATCAGTCGCGAATTATAAATATAGCCCACATCGCTGCAACGTTCGGCTTCATCCATGTAATGTGTGGTCACAAACAGGGTCACCCCCTGCCCCGCCAGTTCAAAGAGCAGGTCCCACAAATCGCGGCGGGCAACCGGGTCAATCCCGGCCGTCGGTTCATCCAGAAACAGCAATTCCGGTTCATGAATCAGAGCACAGCCCAGAGCCAGACGCTGCTTCCAGCCTCCGGATAAATTTCCCGCCAGCTGATCCAGGCGGTCGCCCAGAGAAGTCAGCTCAATGATCTCCTCAAACCGCTGTTCCAGTTTCTCGGGACTCAACCCGTAGATTCGACCGTAGAATTCGATGTTCTCCCGGACGCTCAAGTCGGCGTAGAGACTGAAGCTTTGAGACATGTAGCCAATCCGGCGTTTGATCAGCTCGGCATCGGTGCTCACATCATAACCCAGAACCTGTGCACCGCCGCCCGTTGGTTCCAGAACGCCGCACAACATGCGGATGATCGTAGACTTACCGCTGCCATTGGGCCCCAGCAGACCGAAGATCGCTCCCCGTTCAACTTCAAAGCTCACCTGATCAACGGCCCGTAGAGTACCAAAGTCACGCGTCAGCTGATCAAGCTGAATCACCGAGTTCATGAGCGGTCTCCCCGTTGATCCAGCCAGACATCAGCCGCCATCCCGGGACGGAGCAGGCGTTCTTCATTCTGTAGCCTGACTTTCACACGAAAGACCTGCTTGGATCGCTCTTCGGGTGTCTGCACGTTGCGAGGTACGAACTCAGCCTGACGAGAAACGAATGAAATGACGCCTTCAAAGCTGCGATCCGGATAACTGTCGATGGTGACCTTGACCCGCTGATCAATGCGAATATCCAGATGGTTTTCAGGAACGTAACAACGAACCCAGAGGTGATTCAGATCCAGTATGGAGATGACCGGCGCGTTGCTTCCCACCAGATCCCCCGGTTCCAGGTCGACTGCTTCGACGACCCCGTCCGCAGGCGAAATGATTTTCAGCTCGCTAATCTGCTTTTCAATTGCCTGCAGGTTTGCTTCTGTTTTTTTCACTGCTGCCGCCGCCTGTTCGATATCTTCCCGGCGACTTCCGTTTTTCATCAACTGCCAGGCATCCTCTGCCTGCTTCAGCTCTGCCCGTGCTGCGTCAATTTCCTCTTTGCGGGTCCCCTCTTTGAGCAGTTCCAGTGCTTGCTCCTTGACCGATTTTCTGGCGGCAGCCACCTGGAATTCCGTATTGGCGGTATCCAGTTCGTCCTGAGAAGCTGTTTTTTCGGCAAACAGAGTTTCGATCCGAGACTGCTGCGCCTGCGCCAGTCGAAACTGGGCATCGGCCAGTCTGAGTTCTGCGACGGCGGCTTCAATTTCCTGGGGACGTGGTCCATTCACCAGCTGTGTGAGATGCGCTTTGAGCTGATCGACCTTTGCTGCCGCTTCAGCGATTTCTTCCGGGCGAAAGCCGGCTACGAGTTTACTGTGATATGCTTTCGCTTCCGCCAGTGCCGCTTCGGCCTCGGCCTTTCGTTCCAGCAGATCGTAAGGCTCCAGTTCAATCAGCAGTTCTCCCCTGCTGACCTTTTGTCCCTCTTCGATAAGAACCTGCCTGACTCTCCCCCCCACTCTGGAACCGGGTCGAATATCATCCGCCTCAATGAACCCGGAGACCTTTAAGGGTTCATAGCGATTCTGGCTCATGACGAGGGCCAGGATCAGGATCACTCCCAATCCAATCAGTCCCAGAATTTTCTTCAATGGTCTATCCTTGTTTGAAAGTATGAACACGTCTGGCAGGTAGATCGCATTATATACATTTAAGTCCGATTCATCTTGCGGGCCTTTAGAGAATTCCAAAGGAACGCCGGGAATCGAATCAGTTCCCCTGTATCAATCATCACATCCGCATTTTCAACCATCACAGCTCGACAGGGTAGCAACCGCAGTGAGCTCCCTTGATGCTGCTTAAGAATCGGGCAGCTCTCGATGGTGACTGCGGGAGTTTGATGATTCAAAAAATAAATTCCTCTTAACACACCATATCTTCAGTCGTCTTATCTCTTTTAATCTATTGAGGATAGAGCCTCAGGCAATGTTGTTTCTTCGGACGAAAACAGATTTGGCACATCATTCGCTTAAGTACCAAATCACAATAATCATCAAACAGAAACAATCCCTTAAACATGTGCCCTTATAAACCCGGGCGTTAAGAGTTTGTGCTCGTAACTGTTTGTTGAGCATGTTGTGGTTTTCGTTAAATAAGGAGAGATGATGAGAACATCATCATCTAAGAAAAGAGGAATGAGAAGAGGATTCACACTAATCGAATTGATGGTCGCTATCGCAACGATAGCTGTTTTGATCGCATTACTTTTACCAGAGATTCAGAAGGCACAGGATGCCTCCCTGCAAAGTAAACAGAAATCGGGCCCCTACTGGGTATACCGCGAATACGAATACGCGGGCGGCCCGGTAATCACCGAAATTTCGGGAACCTATAAACACTCCCTCCAGGAAATCCTGGACATGTACGCCATCAACCTGAAAAAACAGCAGAAGGCTCATGCAGATGAACTGATGGCTGAAGAAACAGGTGAAGAGCCCGTTTCTGCCCCGAAAGTAGTTGCCCTGGCATCTGCTCCCACCAATGACATCACTGAAGTCAATGACACTGTGACACATGACCCTAATCTGGTCGAATACGATCACGTAGAGATGACCAAAGAAGAAAAGATAGACAAAGCAAAACGCGCCTTGAAGAACTTTAAATATGATCTGTCTCAGAACACCGCCTCACTGGTTGCACGCCGGAATCTGACTGAAGCGATCGAATTGCTGAAGCGGGATCTGAAACGCCTGGAAGCAGAACCGTAAGCCGGAATTTGTTTCCGCTATACAATGAAGACACTCTCCTGAAAACAGGTGGAGCTTGATTTGAGCGTCAAGTTTCACCTGTTTTTCTTTATTAATGGTCTGACTGCCGCGACTTACGAAGATCAATTATTTGTAGATCTTTCAAACTGGAAAAATGCGATCTTTTTTAGGAAAGTTGGTCTTGGCAGAAAAAATCAATCGCATTATAAATCCGCCTCTGCTGACTTCTGAATGAGTAAAACTCTCTCACTTCACTTTACTGATCCAGGCCTTCAGCGGGACACGTCCCCACGTGTCATATCTCAAAACCTACCACCCCATCAAAATTGATTTTTTTCCATTCATCTTTCCTTGAATCAGCTTGGCTTTTCCAGGAACTGTGATGCGTCGACCGATGTTTTCGATCTCCGGATCAATTTCACATCGCCTCGATGGATCGCGCTCTGGCAAATGTGATTCTATTCAGAGATCGATAAAGGAGCACTTAAGATGCCCATCTTCGTACGGGTATGCCTGCTTAGCGCAGTAACTTTATTCAGCATCACTCAGGTCGGTTGCCATCGCGGGCCAAACGCGCAGGTACGGCAGAGCATGTATCGCTCACAGCAACTCTATGATCAGAACATGGAGTTGGCCATGCAGCGTGATCAGTTCCAGCAGTCTGCATCTCTGTTGCAGCAGGAACGCGATCAGTTGGCCATGCGGGCGCAGACGCTGGAATCGAACCTCAACATTGCTAATAAGCGGCTCGACAATCTGAATGCAGAGCGTTCAGAAATGCAACAGCGTTATGTCAGCCTCATGAAGCAGGCCAAAGGACAGCCCAGCCCACTGGATGGCGAAGCCACTCGTCGCTTCCAGGAACTGGCTGATAAATATCCTGACTTCGAATTCGATCCACATACTGGCGTCAGTAAATTCCATTCTGACATCCTGTTTTCCTCAGGTAGCGATCAGCTTAAACCTTCGGCCAGAGAGATCCTCGACCAGTTTGCAGCCATCATGAATGATGGGAATGCGAAACGTCTGAACGTTCTGGTTGTCGGTCATACCGATGACAAACCGATCTCCAAAGCAGCCACACAGCGGCATCATCCGACCAACTGGCACCTGTCTACCAACCGAGCTAACTCAGTTGTCCTCTCACTCTCCAAGTTTGGAGTCAAGCAGGAACGCATGGGAGCCGCCGGTTACAGTATGTTCCAGCCGGTCGTACCGAATGCAAACGATTCCGCCCGGCAGAAAAACCGCCGTGTTGAGATCTTTGTACTCGCACCGGATGCAGTCGTAGCCGGCTGGGATCCAAACCCGACACTGTTGAATTAGTCGGTGCCTTCCGACATCTCAAATCTCTGATGGCTTCCCGCTAATGGCTCACCATGCGTCTGGATGGTGAGCCAGCCGATGACTCCGCAAAGCAGCGGAACAGCTAAAGCAACTCCCACCCTGGTCCACATTTTAATCGACCAGCGTGTATCTTCAGTCGGCCAGAAGACGCTTGGTAGAATCTGGTCCGTTTCCAGAACTCGTACGACCAGCATCGTGCAGAGCGCACCTGTGATCCAGAACGAGATCTGTACGACAAACACCGCCCGACTCTCCAGCCGTGGCAAATTACCACAAAAATCTCCTGCGAGCGACATCCAGAGTATCAGCAGGAACAGCCATTGTGCCCGACCCAGGTTTGATCTGGGAATGAGAGCCAGCTGATGCCGCCTCGCCTGACAAATTGCTGAGCCGACCGCAACCGAAAGCAGACTTCCCACGATTAGAAACCAGACCGTACCAGGAATCCCAGCATATTCATCAGGTATCCAGCCCGCCTCCTGCCAGCGAAACACATTTTTATGCAGGTTCTTCCAGGGTAATACGATCAGCAGAAAGATCAAACCGCTGAAGTTCATACCCCTGGATTCCACATCTTCCACAGGCGCTGCCAAAGCGATGACGGGCAGTGGTTGCCCATTCTCTCCCTGATCCGATCCCGCAGTGTTCTGTTGCCGTGCGAAAGTTAGTGCGCCCCAGCCAATCCCCGCCCCCATAATCAGCCCGAACAACTGCTCCATCCATTTCCAGTAATCCAGCCCCTGTAATGCGGGCCAGGCTCCGATGATCGACCACTGAGCTCTTCCCAGCATGTTCACAAAGTCCCCGAGCAGAAAGCCCAGCCCCCCAAACAGGAAGCCATAGCCACACCAGCGCAGAGCGGCTCGATTCTGTTGTTGACTGAGTTCATACAACAGAGCCAGCAAGACCCCCACACAGCCGGCCCAGTTATCCCCGCGGGGCGGCGTCATGCGGAGTCCCAGCACGAGTGTCAGTAGAAAAAATCCGAGCAACCAGCCTGACGCCAGCCGCAGCATAAAACCACAGGGAACGTGAAAGTCCGAACGCGTGTGGTAGAGCATCAAACTGACCAAAGCAGCAGACCCGGCAGCCACCCAGTCCACATCATAGGGGTTCCAGAGTTCGAACAGCCAGAAGGTCAAACCGCTGAAGTCCAGAGCCAGCCAGAAGAGCCACAGAAAAACCAACGGAACCGTAAAACGCTCCAGTTCGGATCGCTTCAGGGTGACCGACAGCGCCATTATTCCGGCACCAATGCCTCCCCAGAGTGCTCCAATCAGAAACAGGCTGGCGTAGCCATAGACGACATTCGGAAGTTCCATTCCCGCGGTATAGCCGATCACGCGGCCATAACTCATCTGCCCGCCGAACGACCAGCCAATCGCCCCAAGGAATGCCATCAGCGTAGCCCGCTGCCACCATTCGGGCCTGCGCGCAGTTAGACAGACGGCCAGAGCGACCAATGCTCCGGGGACCATCGCCCCGGCTTCATGTCCGTAATTCCCACGAAAGCCCCAGCCAACGGACATGGCCAGCGCGGGTAACAGAATCTGGCTGCAATGCTGCGCGGATCGCATACATCCCCCAAATCTCTGATTACAGAGCAAAGTAGCTTTTGATTCCACTTAATACACTATCAACGGCCACTGATGCCAGAATGAGTCCACTGATCCGGCTCACAATACTCGCCCCGGCATCACCAATCGCTTTCTGAATTGGTCCGGCCAGCAATAGAAAGCCGTAAGTGATGATCAGGACAGCCAGCATTGTGACCGTAGCGAGAAGCTGTTCACCCACATGAAACCGGTGATTGTCCGTGATCAGAACCACTGCCATCATTGCTCCGGGAGAGGCAATCGAAGGAATCGCCAGTGGAAAAACCGCTTTATTCTGGTGATAGTTGGCACGATTCGATTCTTCGATCTCTGACTCAGGTTTACTCTCGCCAAAAATCATCGTCAGCGCAAACAGAAACAGCACCAGTCCCCCGGCAATCTGAAATGCGGCGAGGGGAATATCCAACTGCTCCAGCAACAGTTGACCGCCGACAATAAATAGAATCAGCACGAGCGCCGCAGTAATAATGGCACGCAACGCGATTTTACGTTGCACCGCTCTGCTGGTCCCTGCAGTCACGGCGATAAAAACCGGAATACTCCCCACAGGATCGATAACCGCCCAGAGGTAGATAAAATCCTTGAGAATGTTTTCCCACATGAGACTCTGCTGTCTTTCCTGTTACCCGCACTTGAGTCAGTTATCCTGTTGATAGTGCGGGTTGGGCTCGGAAGGAATCGCCGCTTGGACCTGTTTCTGCCAGCGATGCAGTTCCCTGATGAGAGCTGCTGCTTTTTCCGGCTGGCTGTCAATCAGGTTCATCGTTTCGCCGATGTCACTGCGGGTGTTATAAAGTTCCCGATGCCCGTCTTCAAAAAACTCCAGCAGCTTCCATTCTCCCTGTCGAATGACTGAGACTGGCGTTGTACGAAATCGCTGCTGCATGCCCTGGTATTTTTGCAGATAAGCCGGAAAGTGCCAGAACAGAGACCGTTTTTTCAGGCTGCTTTGTGGATCTTTCAACAGGGGGACCAGACTTTCGCCGTCTAACTGGTAATCTTGTGGAACCGGAATCTCCGACAGATCCAGAAAAGTCGGGTAGAGATCCAGATTGATCACAGGTACTTCACTGGAACTCCCTGCCTGAGTCACACCAGGCCACTTGATAAGCAGCGGCACACGGATACCTCCCTCATACAACATACCCTTGGAACCACGGAGAGGTTTCATCGTGGTCGCGGGACCATAACCACCATTGTCTGAAGTGAAGACGACAACCGTGTTCTCTTCCAGCTTATGTTTTTTCAACGTCTGAAGAACACGACCGATACTGTCATCCATGCTTTTAATCATCGCCGCATACGTTGCATGCTGATGCAGCTTGCCTGCAGGTTTGTCTTCAAAATGTTTCTTATATTCCTCTTTGGCCTGCAGCGGTGTGTGCACTGCATAATGTGTGAGGTAGAGGAAAAAAGGTGAGTCCACGTTATCCTTGATGAAACTGCAGGCTTCAGCGGTCAGTCGATCTGTCAGGTATTCCCCCGGATCTCCATTTGAGAGTTGCGAATTGCGATAGGGACTGAAGTAACCGCCCCGCGGACTGCCCGACTGATTCCCGGCGATATTCACCTGAAATCCCTGAGAACGCGGTGACTTGCCGAGATGCCACTTGCCAATGCTGGCACACTGGTAACCGGCCTGGGAAAGTGTCTCTGCAATCGTCACGAATCGATCTGCCAGTACGACATTATTTTTAGCTGGGATCAGCTTGCGATAGCGGTCATTACCGCGTGCCGGGTCACCGACTGTGTAAACGCCATGTCGGGGCGTGTATTGTCCCGACATCAGGCAGGCTCGACTCGGTGCGCAATTCGGTGCTGCTGCATAAGCCGAGGAAAATCGCATTGATTCCTGTGCGAGCTGGTCAATATGCGGGGTTTCGTAGAAGTCACTGCCCATGTAGCCGACGTCACGCCAGCCCAGGTCGTCGATGAAAAACAGGACAATGTTCGGTCTGTCAGGAGCAGCGGAGATTGGCGTATGCAGACCAGGCATCCAGCAGAACAGGCAGGCAAAAACCAGCGAGCGAAGCATCAGAATTCCTTCCCGGACGAAGATCGAAATGAATGGTTTTTCCTACGACGATGGTATAGGATTGAAGCAGATTCATTCTAAACCCCCGGCGAACGGATGTCATTCCTTTAGCTGGCAATTCGAGCCAGATATGGAATCACTCGCTTACAGCCTGAAGGAACCAGCATGGTAGACAAGATCAAAGTCGGACAGATCGGTGTCGGACACCCTCACGCCGGCGGTAAAATGCAGGCCTTTCGCAAGTCAGCCGACTATGAAGTTGTAGGCGTTGTAGAACCCGATCCACAACTTCGCAAGTATGCAGAATCGACGGGCATTTACCAGGGGCTCCCGTTTCTGACGGAAGAGCAACTGCTCAATATCGATGGTCTGCAGGCGGTCGCCGTGGAAACCGAGGTCCCCGACCTGTTGAATACTGCGGAAACCTGCATTCGGGCGGGCAAACACATCCATCTCGACAAACCGGCGGGACTTTCATTGCCCCACTTCAAACGAATTCTGGATCAGGCAGCCCAGAAACACCTGCTGCTGCAGATGGGTTATATGTATCGCTACAATCCCGGCGTGGTGCTGCTGCGAGATCTCCTGCAGAAAGGCTGGCTGGGTGAACCGTTTGAAGTACACACGGTCATCAGCAAGAAAATGGATTCTGCCAGTCGGACTAAACTGGAACCCCAGCCGGGAGGAATGATGTTTGAACTGGGGTGCCATGTGATCGACCTGGTCGTTCAGATTCTGGGCCGCCCCGAAAACGTCACTGCGTTCTCACAGCATGCGTCCCAGATCGATGATCAACTGCAGGACAACATGCTGGCTGTGTTTCAATATCCCCGGGCACTGGCCACGGTGAAATCGAGCTGTAATGAAGTAGATGGTTTCAACCGACGCCACATTCTTGTCTGTGGTTCCGAAGGCACTTATCATCTGCAACCATTCGCACGACCGAAGGCAATACTGACTCTTGAGAAAGCCAAAGGCAAGTACAGAAAAGGGGCACAGGAAATCTCTTTCGACGGTTATACCCGTTATCAGGATGATGTAGCAGACATGGCTCGAATCATCCGACGTGAAAAAGATATGGACTTTTCCTATCAACATGATCTCGACGTGCAGGAAACTGTGCTTAAATCAGCAAGTCTTCCGATCACCTGATTTGAAAATCCACTCAGTCCTGCTTGAGTTGCCCGTAGGTATGCTGCGCGGAAGCGATCACGGTGACTGTCTCGTCGGTCTGCAGCAGGCGGCGGATCTCTGCTTCATCCTCCAGAGGGATGATAAACAGATCTTCGACCCGGTCACTGTCCGCCTGGCTTAACAGACAGACCAGCGCCCAGTCACCCGCCAGCGCCAGTTGGGTCGCAGCTACCAGATCCAACGGCAGTTTGTCGCGAAGTGGTTTGATGGCATCCAGTGGTTCATGACAACTGGCCAGCAACTGCATGCCCTCACCAAAGTCGGTGTCGATTTGAGTCAGTAGCACAACGCGACCATCTTGCGTCACCAGATTGCGTGCCGTCTCAAGTACGCTTCCCAGCTGATTCCACTGGTGCCCCGCTGGTCCACTCTCTATGGCAACCAGGATCATCTCGGCTTTATATTCCGGCTCGACGCGCCAGACACGATCGAGCAGTTCCTTGCCTTTTCGAAATGCAGCTTCCAGGCTGCCAAAAATAATATCCGCAGCCTGTTGACCGCCGGCAGGAATGACCTGCAGACTGTATTGTAGTCCCAGCATCCAGCCCACTTCATCGATCAACTGCCGCAGGGGCCGACTGTCGGACGGAGTCAGCTCACGGTGCGACTGCCCTCGACTTCTAACGATCGCTTCCATTGAGGAGAAGCCGGGATACAGCGAACTGCCGCCCCCCGCATATCCGATGAGCGGATCGTAGCCGACTTTTTCGATCGGCAGAATAAAATCCGCTTCCAGCAGATGGCGGGAGAGGTAAATGCGTTCGCCTCCTGTCGACGTGCCCAGGTATCCGAGATCGTCTTGAGACTCAGGGTTGTGGACGACCCAATTCGCCTGTTGCTGCAACTCGTCTGATACCGAGTTCTGGAGTTCCGATGCCCCGCTCTCGGAATCAATGGCGGACTGTAGAATCGTCAGATCTTCGATTGAAATCCCGCATTTGGAAAGATACCCCCAGACAGCATTGATGATGGCCCCGGCTTCCGGTGCCTGCGGATCAACCAGGATGGTTATTTTATCTCCCGACACAATTGCCAGATTGAGAGGCGGGAGTTCCAGTGGGCTGTTCAATGCCTGCTGCATCTTCTGCTTCACATCAGACAATGGTTCGGGCGACTGATGGTAGCAGATGACTCTTTCGGACGGGATTTCACATTGGAAATCCCCAGTCTGACCATATTTCAGTTCAATTTTGACAGTATCCGTGAGCGACACAACTTGATCCTGACTGACGCAACAACACTGGCTGATCCGATATGACGCATCGAATCAGGGATTCTGGTTGTTGATTTAAGTGAAATCGGGTGACACACTGAAATGTTAGCGGTTTAGAGGTGATTTCTACAGGAATTGTGATCACAATATTAGAATAACATTGCAGATTGCAGTTCAGAGACCCGACCAGTTTCTTGAACAGCGCCTGTTTTTTCCGGAAAGGTCATCATGACAGAAGACGATCAATTAATGATTCGAATTCAAAGTGGTGACCAGCGCGCCTTCGATGAGCTCGTGGAAAAATATCAGGGCCCCCTGATTGGTTTTTTTTTCCGAAACACCCGCGACTCCCAGCTCTCTGAAGACCTGTCCCAGGAAACGCTGCTGCGGGTCTACAACCAGTCGTGGGATTATCTGCCCCAGGGACGGTTCCGGGGCTGGATGTATCGAGTGGCCCGCAATCTGATGATCGACAGCATCCGCCGACAGTCGCATGATGCCCTGATCAAAGCATATACGGGAAAAAAACAGGACGAAGATGATTCCCTGAACCGACTGGCCAGCGAGGTCGTCTCGCCGGAAGAGAAGGCAAATATCAAGGAATTAGCGTTGATTGTAGATGAACTGCTGGGAACAATTCCTGAAGACCAGCGACTGACCTTCACACTGCATCATTATTCCGAACTGACCCTGAATGAGGTCGCGGACGTCATGGAAACGAACCTGGCCACGGCCAAAAGCCGTCTGCGGCTGGCTCGCGAGAAACTGCGGGAAAAACTGAAACTGATGGGCGTCACTGGCCCACAACAAAATTAAGAAATTTCGAACTTAAAAAAAGATATGAACCCACCGGCAACCGATTGCGTTGGTGTGAGCGGGCCTGGGAAATCGCATCCATTTTCATCAATTAACTGAAACAATACGGAGAAGAGGGGAATGAGCTATTTCAGCCGGCTCACTGATATTGTGACCTGTAATTTGACTCATCTGCTGGAAAACGCAGACGATCCCATTCAGGAAATCGAGCAGATCATAGCCGAAATGAAAGAAGGCCTCGCAGGCGCTAACCGCAGCGTGAAAACTGCGACCTCCAACGAACGGGCGATTCAACAGGATCTGGAAGAACATCAGCAGCAGATCTTTCAATGGAAAGAGGCAGCCAAGAATGCCCTGGCGCTGGGTGATGAAGCGGAAGCCCGCAACTCCCTGGTCCGAAAACAGGAGATCGAAGATCTCAAAGCCGGTCTGGAACAGCAGCATCGGGCAGCAGTCGCAACCCGCGAACATTTGACAACCACGTTGCACGCCCTGGAAGCCAGACTGGCCGAAGCCCGACGTAAGCAGGTGGAACTGACACAGCAGGCGGGGATCAGCGACGCTCCCACCGAGGAAGCGACTGAGGCTCCGGAACCGGAATCGACGGTCACTCCCTCCCGCTCCGAGCAGATCGACTCAGAACTGGCTGAATTAAAGCGGGAACTGGGACAATAACAACACGCCCCGTCCGCTGGCCCGGATTCGCGTCAAACTCCTCGATTTCGACAGGCACCATAAATCCGGCATAACCAGTTGAACTGGTTAGATTTAGGATAACCGAACCACCTTCAATCTGGACAGATGGTTCGAATGAGAAATTGTTTCTGAAGAAACCGCCAATCAGCAAGAAGGTACTTGCAACAGACCGGTTCTCATTTAGAATAAAAATAGATAAATAAAGGGGTTCGGAAGGTTTCAGCCTTGAACCGTCACTATCAGCCACGAGGCTGGAGCGACCGGTGCGGCTGGCATTATTCACCGAATCCGTATCTTCTTCGCCAAGGCATTCGTCTACCGTTTTTCAGGTTTAATCGGACTGAAATTCCCGAGACAATTGTCCGATGACGAATAACACAACTTCATTTCTCAATTTACATCATTGATGTCGGAGTCGCGCCACCATGGCCAAAAAGTACCTGAACCTCGAAGAAGCAGCAGCGCAGCTGGGCATGGAAACTGAAGAACTCAACCGCCTGCGGGAAGCGGGCGACATTAGAGGCTTTGCCGACCGGGGTGCATGGAAGTTCCGTCTGGAAGATATTGAAGAACTGGGGCGAACCCGGCAGGCAGATTCGGATCCCGCCATTCCCCTGTATACCGAAGATGCGGACCTGGAAGACGACGACCTGTTCGATTCCGGAATTCTGGACGAAGAAGAAATCTCCGCAGAATCAGACAGTGTAATTGATGAAGACGAAGTCGGTGAGCAGGCGACTGTGATTCGAGGCAGTGTCCATGACGATGATGATGAGCCAGTTGAATTAAGCAGCTCTGACAGCGATGTTCGTTTAGTAGTCGACGAAGGCGATGATCTGCAACTCGACAGCGAGCCCGAACTGGTAGCCGTCGGCGAAGACTCCGACAGTGATGTTCGCCTGACCGACGATTCGGGCATCGACATGAGCAGTGACAGCGATGTGAAGCTCGTAGATGCCGATGCGGAACAGGATGAGGAACTCATGGATCTGGATCTGGGAAGCGACAGCGATGTGAAACTCGTTGCTGACAACTCCAGCCCGATGGGTAGCGAAAGCGACGTCGCCCTGGTGGGCAATGACGACCTGGAACTGGTCAGCGACAGTGATGTCGCTCTGGTTTCAGATGAAGGCGACGATTCATCCATCCTGGCCGAAGACAGTGGCATCTCACTGGCGTCGGACAGTGGTATCTCCCTGGCCGGTCCGCTGGACAGCGGGATTTCTCTCGAAGGTGCAGATGAAAGTGGGATCTCACTGGGGGGAGACGATGACAGTGGTCTCTCGCTGGCCGATGATGAAAGCGGCATCTCACTGGAAGACGATACAGGCAGCGATATCTCGATTACAGCCGACAGTGGAATCTCGCTGGAGCCGTTCGATGCTGAAGAAACCAATCCTATGATGGCATCCGGCGCGAGCAAAGATGCGACCATGGAAATTCCCGCGCTGGATGATGACGATGACAGCAGCTTCGACCTGTCTGCCGATGATTCGAACGCGGATACCAGCGTACTGATGCTGGATGACGAAGGCAGTGCCGGTGGGTCTTCCGGATCCGTCATTCTGGACTCCGATGAAGATGGTGAATCCGGAATTTTTGATGAAGACGACGACTTCGCCAGCGACGACGGCATGTCGGATGTCTTTGATGAAGACGAAGATGACTTCGACGACATCTACGACGCTGACGACGACGACTTCGACGATTCATTCCAGAGTGGAGAAAGTCACGCCGAGTTTGTAGCGCCCGCTTCCTTTGCTGGTGGACGTGGTGCTGCGATGGCCGCTCCCGAACCGGAGTGGGGTGTTGGCACCTTCGTCGCTCTGGGCTTCTCAACCGTGCTGATGTGTCTGTGCGGCGTCATGATGTATGACCTGGTCCGCACGATGTGGCACTACGACGATCCGTCCACATTCAGCTCGACTCTGCTGGATACTTTCGGCGGCTTGTTCTAAACTCGCAGTCGAACATTGATCTACATATACAGACCGCAGGTCACAGTTACCCTGCGGTCTGTTTTTATGCGCAGTTGAAGCTGCAAAGATGAAAAATTTCCCCCTTCTCAGGAGATCAATCTGGTCTGGGTGGGAATCAGGTCAGGCAGATCGATATAATCAGATCTGGTAAGTTTCAAATCGTATCATTCGTTTTCAATA
This sequence comes from Gimesia sp., assembly GCF_040219335.1. NCBI lineage: Bacteria > Pseudomonadati > Planctomycetota > Planctomycetia > Planctomycetales > Planctomycetaceae > Gimesia > Gimesia sp. The sequence goes on from NZ_JAVJSQ010000020.1 coordinate 146,114, forward strand.
CTATCTGGTGTTTTTATGCTGAACTGCAAATCGCTGCTCGTATTTGTTCTCCTCGCTCAATTTTCCGTCTCCCCTGCCCTGGCACAGGAACGTGAGTTAACATATCGCGATCGACGTCCACAGGAATACAAGCTCACCGCACGGGCCAGCGAAATCGATCCGCGTGCCAAAGAACATCCGGAGATTGACTACGTCTTCGAAGCCAAAGGGAAAGTTCAGGACCTGGAACACGCCGTGGTCGATACACGGAAAAAGCCACGGGGTAAACTGGTCATCTGGCTGATGGGATATAACAGCCAGCTGTTTGATGGCCTCTCTAAATTAGGTTTTCACGCAATTCAGGTCCATTATGCAAACCGCTGGTTTTCTAAAGTCTGTCGCGAGAATCCGGTTGGCGAGACCTGCCGGGGAAATGTGAGGCTGGAAGCTGCAACCGGCGAGGACTTTAGCGATCAGGTTTCCATCCCAAAGCCCGATGGTATGAAAGAGCGGGCACTCCAGTTCGTAAAATGGCTGGCGAAAAACAATCCCCAGGGAAAGTGGGACTATTACCTGACTCCCGACGGCAACGATCTGCGCTGGGATGATGTGATCATGGCGGGAAGTTCGCATGGTTCCACCACCGCTGCCCGTTTTGCCAAGCATCAAAAGGTGAGCCGGGTCGTGATGTTCTGTGGTCCCCGCGATCAGTATCAGAACTGGCAGTCCCTCCCCTCAGCAACTCCGACGAATCGATACTTTGGATTTTCCCATGTGCTGGACGGTGGTTGGACCGGCGACCATTACTGTCGTTCCTGGGAGCTGATTGGTCTCAATGAATACGGACCGATTGTCAACGTCGATCAGTCAAAGCCTCCTTATGAAAATACACGGCGGCTGATCACCGACTTCGATGTCAAAAACAATACCCGCCGCGCCCACTCTTCCGTCGTACCTGGTGGCAGTGCTGGTAAGAATGCGAAAGGCCAGTACATCCACGAACCAGTCTGGCTGTACCTGTTTACGCAACCAGTCGACAAAGTTGGCAAGCCGGTCCCATTGGATCCGGGTTGTGAGAAAAACCAGCGTGACAGCTGAGAGCTGAAGCCGTGATTAAGGCCGTTATTTTTGATCTGTATGGAACTCTGCTGGAACTCACGCAGGACCACAGACCTTTTTTACAAGTGGCGAAACACTGTACGTCGCTGAGTGTTCAGGCAGCCATTCACAAAGCACTGATCAATGATTGCCCTACCCTGAAAGCCTATGCCAGTCTGCTCCGGTTGAAGACACAACTCAACCTGGAGGGACTGGAACAGATCCTTGCTGATGACCTGCTCAAGGTGAGGCTCTTTCCGGATGTGCTCTCTGCATTAGAAAAACTTCAAAGCCAGCAGGTGAAAACTGCGGTCATCTCCAATTTAGCCACGCCTTACATCCGCCCCTTCGATGCGCACAATCTTCGCACTCACTTTGATGTTGTTCTCTTCTCATGTGAATGCGGTCTCTCCAAACCTGATCCTGCGATTTATCAACGGGCCATCCAGCAACTGATTTTAGCCCCTGAAGAAATCCTGATGGTTGGCGACAGCTATGCTTCAGATGTTCTCGGACCAGCGACAGCAGGCATCAAGGGCATTCATCTCGTGCGTTCGAGTGAAGACAGTTCTGCTACAGCTGTGATCTCTGGTTTGGAGTCACTGTTCGATTTTATCTGACTGGAACTGCCCCATACGAAGCTCAACTCTGAGGTAAACGTCCCCAGACCTGCACGATGCGGGGTAAGCCGGTAACGGTTCGCTGGTCTGCAGCAAACGCATTGAGTTCATCCACGATCTGGTCAATTTCCTCAGAGGATGCCAGTCCGTCTGCCAGAACCGCATCGGCAATGTTCTCCATCGTCAAACCGTTGAGCAGTTTGACTTCACCAGTCAGCCCCGTAGGTTGCACGACTGATACCTGAATGGATTCCAGCCCGCAGTCCATGACAAGCACAGGCAATCGCTGCCCGATATGCGGATCACCGCCCCGGTTCTGAACGACGGTGCAATACAGTTCATAGAACCTGCGAAACGCACCAGTTTCCGGCCAGGCAAATGAGCCACTCAAGTCGATGTCCTCCAGCGCCAGGATTCCTCCCGGACGTAACTGGTTTAGAAAAGAACTGAGAACCGCTTCCGGATTGCTGAGATGAGTCAGCACAAAACGGGAATAAACGACATCATATTCCGGCGGGCCTGCAGCATCCCGCACATCGACCTGACGATATTCCAGGTTGGATAAACCCAGGTCACGTGCTTCCTCTTGCGCGACGGAGAGTTTGGTGGCATCAAGATCAATGCCGACAGCCCTACCCGCGGGAGCAATGCGGCAAGCCAGTTCGCGCGTCACATCTCCTCCGCCGCAACCCACATCCAGACAATTTAGACCATCAACCAGCTCCAACCGATTCAAAAACGAGGAAGTGCTCTCCAACATGACACGCGACAGAACCCGTAATCGTTCCCGACCAGGCAGACCACCTCGAATGGCATAATGTGGAGTCTCAGTCATCCGTGTATCCATCCACTATTGAATTAATTGGTGTGCATTCTTTTCGAATGCATGCTCTGCGACCTCAGCAAAATAACGTAAACCGTCGCCAGCGACCACCTTCTTTTTGAGAAGAGGGGGGGGGATCCGTGCCCAAAGATGACTCACAGCGAAACTTCTAAGGTAAAAACCAGTAGAGCAAACGGTTAATTCCCACCAGCCAGTTACTTACATCAAATTCCCGGTACGCGCCACTTACAATCATGACGACTGAGAATCAGAATACTCTGAGTTTATTCAGAAAATCAGAAAAAACTATGTAGTCTGCCTGCTTCATCTGGAATGTAGTTAGAAGGGGCCCTCTCCTATTGGATTTGAGACACTGAAGTAGATCATATACAGGCCTACTGATGAATGAAGTTATCGTCAACAATGAGTTCTTTCAGCTGCTGTTACAGCATCAGGGGCCCTTGCACGCTTACGTACTTTCCCTGGTAGGTAATACTACTGATGCCCGAGATTTACTGCAGGACATCAATCAGTGTCTGCTCGAAAAACGGGACACCTTCACCCCGGACAGTAATTTCCTGGCCTGGTCTCGCAAAGTTGCTTTTTACAAGATCCAGTCATACTGGCGTGACAAACACCGTAACCGCCTGCTGTTCGACGACGAGTTACTCAACAGCATGTCCGAGACCATCGACAGCCTGCCCGATCTATATAACGAGCAGATCGAAGCCCTCAAATCTTGTATCAACCACCTGCCTGCTGACAAACAGACCATGATGCAACAACGCTACGGGCAATTCATGCCTCTCAAACAAATTGCTGACTACTGGGGAAAATCGGAAAAAGCGATCAGCGTCATGCTCTTGCGGATACGCTTGCGGCTTCAGGATTGCATCCAGAAAACACTCTCTGCAAGGCCCCGCATCTGATGATCTCTGAAAACACTTCGAACTGGGAAGACCCCCTGCCCCGGCTGGTCGCTCTGTATTTCGATCAGCGACTGGATGAGTCCGAACTGCAGCAGTTGCAGACGCGACTGAAAACGGACCCGGATGCAAGAGTCTTTTTCGCTCAGTTTTCGATCCTGCAGACTCAGCTGGAATGGGTCTGCACCGACTCAGTCTCACCACGAGAAATGACTCATATTCCGGCCTCCTATCACGCCAGAGCGCGTAACTGGAATCTGATTCTCTATATCTCATGCTGTATCTGCCTGGCGATCGGCGGACTGTTTTTCATGTATCTGACAACTCCCGTCGCTCACGTTTATCCAACCGCTGACAGCCACTGGGAATCCGGTTTGATCGCAGATGAGGAAACGCTGCTTTCAGGTTCGCGCAGACAGCTGTCGAGAGGTGCCATAGAAATTCGCTTCACTTCCGGATCGATCGTTAACCTGCAGGCACCAGCGCTGTTTACAATCCAGGGATCGAATGCGGTCTTTCTGGAAGCGGGAAAGCTGGTTGCCGACATCCCTGAAGCAGGACATGGCTTTACCGTGGAAACACAGTCCGGTCAGATTGTGGATCTTGGCACATCTTTTTCCGTAACCGTAGAGGCGGACCGAAACACGGAAGTCAAAGTCTATCGGGGTAAAGTCCAGGTCGCTGGTACAACAGATTCGCAAACTCCACTCGACCTGTCAGCCAACCACGCGGTGGAGATCGACTCCATATCCAGGTCAATCCTGCCTCGGGACTATACCAGCAGCGATTTCATCCCACTGATTGCCCGCGATTACAGCGTAGACAGTTTCAGCGAAAATGTTGTGTTTCAGGAACAGTTTCCGGATCAGATCGCCCGGGGAGAGTTTCAGCTTCTTGAACGAGATGGCACAGTCTTTCTCTTTCCCGAACTGAGAGAGATCCAGCTCTACAATAACCTCAATGTCTCCATCAGCCAGCCTGGCAGCTACTGGTCCTACGAGCAGATAGAAACGGATACCGATTTCATCCCGCGGGGAATGAAAGTCGACTGCTACCGACTCTATTACGATCCAGCCAGCAACAAGAATGACATGCTGCCGGTAGAAGGCACGATTCACTTTCATCAGCCTGTGTTGGGAATGATTACCACCAGAAACCGGCTGCTGGAAACCGACCACATTCTCAATCCCCTTTGCCAGGGAGGCAACTGCCCTCAGATTAAACACCAGGAAATCGAAACCCGAGTATCAGAGAATGGCAGCCGCCAGGACATCATTACACTCTCCGAAGACCGCAAAACGCTCAACTTCAAACTATTCACAGGTACAAACTACATCGATGAATTCAGGGTGCTGGTTGCAGCCCCCTAGCCTCTGCGCAATGCGCTTGTTTTCACAGTCATCCCGGGTCGGCTATATCCATATTTTCACCAGTGAGCTGAGACTGTGAATTGCCATACCGAGTTGTTATCTGCTTCATTATTCAAAGGAGTTTTTTATGAAACCTGATCGTTCTGCTAAATACGTTCGAGGCTTCACATTAATTGAGTTACTCGTTGTAATCGCGATTATCGCAATTTTAATTGCCTTACTGCTGCCTGCAGTTCAACAGGCTCGCGAAGCGGCGCGGCGCTCGCAATGCAAAAACAATCTCAAACAGTTCGGTCTGGCGATGCACAACTATGCCGACACGCATGGTGTGCTGCCCTGCCTGAAGGGAGGCGCAGGGGGAGATGTATCCGGTGCAGGACTGTTAGACACCGGAACGGGCAACCGCAGCTGGATGAGCGGCATTGTCTTTCTGCTTCCCTTCCTCGACCAGGCACCTCTGTGGAACCAGATCTCGAGTCTACCCGGTCAGGGAGGCCGACCGAATGATCCCAATTCGTTTCCCCAACCTCATCTGGCTCTCATGCTCTGCCCCTCCTCACCTGTGCCACCACGTGCAGAAGGTGGACTGGCACCTCGCAGCTACTGCTTGAGCGTAGGGGACACCATCAATGACAACATCTCTTCCAAGAATCCCCGCGGGCCTTTTGGCTGGCTCTCTGACACCCGGATGCGTGATTTTCTGGATGGGACCAGCAATACCATTCTGATGGCAGAACGAGAACTGGGAGGCACCGGATCCTTTCTGGGGCGTGCTGCCGCTTCCATCTCCAACCTGGACACGAACCCCGCAGCCTGCCTGAGTACGATTTCAGGGAACACCTATAACGTCACCATGGACGGTCATCGGATGGGTCAGCGCTGGGCCATCGGATATCCGTTTTACTCCGGGATCACCACGGTACTTCCGCCGAACAGTCCTTCCTGCTCTTCGAGCGGACACCAGGGATGGGGCATCTATTCTGCCAGTAGCCTGCACACAGGTGGCTGCCACGTGTTGATGGGAGATGGTGCGGTACGCTTTGTCAGTGAAAATATCGATTCCGGTTTCCCCTCTGATCCACAGGTGACGACCGGTCCCAGCCCCTACGGTGTCTGGGGCGCATTGGGAACCATGAGTGGATCGGAAACCATTGGAGAGTTTTAATCCTCTACTCAATACAACAAACAGAAAGAATCGCCATATGAATCACATCTGGAAACAACTCCTACTCAGTCTTACCCTGCTCTGCGCTGCCGGCCTGACTACCGGTTGCAGTGATGACAGTGGCCCTGCTGATGCTCCGAAAGAAACGACCCCCGAACCAGGGGACACCACACTTCTGGAACAGAGCCTGCCCGGTCAGATTTCCTGACTACTGTTTCAGAATGCTCAAGACGCCTGCCTGATTTTAATCCGGCGGGCGTTTTTTCCTGGAAGTAAGATCGCTGACCGGTTTATACAAGTCGGTATGAGAGACCTGTAGAATTGGTGTGTCGCATTCAGAGCTGTCAAAGCAAGAAAGAGTTCAACCAGCGTGAGCTCTTGTTTGCGGCGGATTCTGTTCTTGAGAATTGGAATTCTTTTCCTTACGAGTCAACTGCAGCACGAGAAACCCCTCTCCCCTGTATTTCAGAATTAATCGGATCGCTCCTTTGTAATGCTGTTTTAGATAAGAGTCGATCAGTGGAACCTGTTTCTCGCGCGTGATCAAATACATTTGATCTGAATCGATTAACTCATCCATCGGCGACTGAATTTTGTAAGCACGCAGCTTCTCCTGAAAATGGGGAGATTGCTGCAGCCCATTCAAGAACAGAAACTTGAAATCCCTGATTTCGGATTGATTGTCATAGGGCAGAAAACTCTCAATGGGAAGCATCCACATACTGACAAACACCTTCTCAGGCCAGCGTTGGTGCATTTCCGTCAGATTCTGTTTGAAACCAGCATTCCTGGCCACAAGATGATCTGACCACTTTTTCTGATCCCAGACCAGTAACGCACATCCCAGCAGCAGAATGACGACACCGATTTTAAACAGAACCCCTCGAGAGGGAGATTGCGTATCAGTTGTCACATTCCAACCGGTCTGATTCAGGAGCAACGTGAAATAGAAGGGAAGTGAAATCAGACAGGTCAAGACCCGCGAAGGCAATTTCAAATAAACGATCAGCATGATCATTATCAGGACCACCCAGAATAGAGTCCATCTGATAATGGAACGTTGCCAGGACCGTCTCTGGTTCAGCCGATTGAAGACAATTGTAGCATAAAGACAAATCAGGAAAACCGGATGCACGGCTGCATGTCGGGCCGAGTGAATCCAGGCTTTTTTTACCTGGGGAAATTCACTGAGCTTTAGAGCATCCGTTTTTTCTTTGAACTTCTGTAGTCGTTCCAGGCTGTATGTATCCTGATCGAGATAGACCCACTCCCGCAGCATCTGGTAATCCGTATTACTCCAGCCGACTTCGTCGAAGATGGGTTTCGTCGTTTCTACATAAGGAATTTGCGTGTAGTTGATTAATAGAGCTGTTACAGAATGGTAAGGCAGAAAGACGCGCCACGCTTCATCCTGCTGGTAGTATTGGCGATCATAATATTGCCCCCCCAGCACTCCACAGATCGCAAGAGTTGCAGGCAGGAGATAAGGTTTCAGTTTATTGCTCCTGGCCATCTGCCATCCGATGACTATCAGAATTGGCAGACTTGCCAGACACAACATTTGCAGACTCGCATAACGAATCAGACTGGCATAAATCAGACAAGCGGCACCTTCCCATTTGAGCCAGGGAAGATGACTCCCTCGTTGATCCTGAAACAGGCTGACGATCACCAGTGACAGACCGGCCAGGCCGACCATAAATGCCGTCGTGGTGAATTGCAGATGAGCCAGAAAGTAAATCCCGACTCCCAGATAAAAAATCAGGTAGCTCAAAACCGAGAACTTGTTTCGGCTCAATAGCAGAATGGCATACAACAACAACCAGTGCGCCAAAAACTGAGAAAGCAGCAGATAACTGCCGTACCATGGAACATCGGGAGCGACAGAGTAAAGCTGTTTCAGAGTGCTTCCCAATAGCACATTCGAATACAGCAGGTGCTCATCAGGCCCCTTGACCGTTCCGTATCCGGATGCAACCAGCGCCATAACAGGGTCGTCGTTGGTGTCATAAGTGGGCGTCATCAGCAGATGTGTCAACCCAAACAACAAGATCACAACACCTGCTGCGCAACGCGCCGGTGACTGGCAGTACCAGTTCAATAGAGTGGAGATTCTGGATTGTTCTTCCTGGGACGACATCGGCTACCAGTCGAAAGTGAAATAGCGGGAATAACAGACAATATCCGATACAAAAGCAAAATATATACCAGTTCCACTGCGTCGGGTTATAACAATAATCCGGATTAGAGATCTCATGCATCCGCAAAGAACGCTGAAATCCTCTAGAAAAGCCCCCTCCAATAGCAGTAACCTCGTTAGTCTCACCGTTTCGAATTACGGGGACCCGGCGCTGAGCAAATGGCACTGTTGTTGCTATTACATAGTTCATATTTGACTCAGTTTCGCAAATCATGATCGGCCAAGATGATAATGCACCTGACCTCGTCAGGGGTGATGTACATAATTGGATACATTTTGTATGGCGTCGTTAATCCCGTTCAACAAACCGTTTTTTGCTGGTAAAGAACTGCATTATATTGCCCAGGCAGTCACGCTGGGAAATATCTCTGGAGATGGTGATTTTGCGCGGCGCTGTGTGGAGATTATGCAACAGCGTTTCCACGTTCATAAGATCCTCCTCACACCGTCCTGTACGGCGGCCCTGGAGTTGTCAGCCATGCTGCTGGAGCTTCAACCTGGTGACGAAGTCATCATGCCATCCTATACTTTTGTTTCGACGGCCAACGCCTTCGCCCGCATGGGAGCGAAACCCGTGTTTGTCGATATCCGTCCCGATACGCTCAACATGGATGAACGACTGGTCGAGGAAGCGATTACCGAAAAGACCAAAGCGATCGTCCCCGTGCATTATGCCGGCGTCGGTTGCGAAATGGATCTTATCCTGACGATCGCCGACAAATATGGACTGCGTGTGATTGAAGATGCAGCGCAAGGCGTGAACGCCCAATACCAGAACCAGTATCTTGGTTCGCTGGGTGACCTGGGTTGCTACAGTTTCCATGAAACGAAAAACTTCATCTGTGGTGAAGGAGGCGCAATCTGCCTGAACTCAGAAGAGTTCGTCGACCGGGCACACGTTCTGCGCGATAAAGGAACCAATCGGCAGGCATTCTTCCAGGGACTCGTAGATAAATACACCTGGTGCGACATCGGTTCTTCCTTTGTATTAAGCGAATTGAACTGTGCGTTCCTCTATGCACAACTGGAAATGTTTGACGAGATCAATCAGAAACGTCAGCAGATCTATGAACTCTACAGGCAGAGCCTGCAACCACTCGAAGAAGCTCAGTTACTGCGTATGCCCCGGATTCCGGAAGACTGCGTCAGTAATCATCACATGTTTTACATTCTACTTCCCAGTAAAACGGTGCGGGATGGACTGCTGGCTCATTTAAAGGAGCAACAGATTCATGCCGTCTTCCATTACATTCCACTACACACTTCCCCCGTCGGACAGACATGGGGATATCGTGAGGGAGACTTGCCGGTTACGGAGCAATGTGCGGCGTGTTTACTGCGTCTTCCTTTCTACTATGAAATTACCCCTGAAGAACAGCAACTGGTCGTTTGCGAAATAGAAAAGTTTCTAACCAAAAATGTTTCTCAGTCCCTGTTGCCAGACAGTTTACAGTTGAAGACTGATTTTCAACGCCCTCTCGATACCCCTTAAAAGTTACCGACAATGAAAATCACTCTTCATTGTCATTCAAGTTTACATATTTCAGATTGATACGATGAAAGTTTCTGTATCAAAATCAGGACCGCTAATCAGTGTCGTGACTCCGGTATACGGAGCACACGACCTGCTGGAAGAGCTTTATGCTCGCCTCATCCAGGCTTTATCCCAGATTACTGAAGATTATGAAATCATCATGGTCAATGATGCCAGTCCCGATGATTCCTGGTGTCTGATCCAGCGGTTCGCAACACAGAATTCTCGACTTAAAGGAGTCAATTTATCGAGAAATTTTGGCCAGCATCATGCGATTACAGCCGGCCTGGAATTCGCCCGAGGGAAATGGGTTGTTGTCATGGATTGTGATCTGCAAGATCAACCTGAAGAAATCCCCAAGCTGTATCAAACTGCTCAACAGGGATTTGATGTGGTAGTCGGGATTCGTCACACCAGACAGGACACCACAATCAAGAAGCTATGTTCTCGCTATTTTTACAAGGTATTTGCCTATTTCACCAATACCAGAATTGAACACCAGATAGGAAATTTCGGTATTTATTCGCGCAAGGTCATTCGGAGTATTTTGAAATTTAAGGAACAGACAAGATCGTTTGGACTCTTTGTGATCTGGGCTGGTTTCCGCAGAATCGAGATCCCGATAGAACATGCAAAACGCCCCACCGGAAAGTCTACCTATAACTTCCCCCGTATGATCAGCCTGGCTTTCAACTCTATTATTGCCTACTCCAACAAGCTATTAATCCTCTTTGTCAAACTGGGATTTCTGCTGGCTGGTTTTTCGTTCCTGTTTACACTGTGGTTACTTTTCCGTTACGTCATCTGGGGAATTCCAGTTATTGGCTGGACCAGCTTAATCGTTTCCATATATTTGTCGACCGGATTGATGATCATGGTTGTGGGAGCAGTAGGAATCTACATCGGAAAAATCTTCGATGAAGTCAAAGGCAGACCGCTCTACCTGATCGAGTCAACCACCTTCGAACTGGATTCTGACGATGAATAAACCTTTCAAGCTGGGATTTATCGGTGGTGGAATTAATTCCGCCGTCGGAACGACACATTTTATTGCCGCACAGATGGATGATCGTTTTCGAGTGAAAGCAGGCTGTTTCAGCCGAAATCCCGAAATCAATCGTCAAACCGCCGAACGATGGGGCGTTTCCCCGGAACGGAACTATGCGACTTTTGCTGAATTGCTGGAACAGGAACAAGGACGACTGGATGCAATTGTGGTTCTGACTCCCACTCCAGACCATGTCGAACCGGTCGTTCAGGCGTTTCGCCGAGGATACGCTGTGATCTGTGAAAAGTCTCTCGCCAGCAACATTGAAGACGCGTTAGTGATACGTCAGGCTCAACTGCAGCATGGCAACTTCCTGGCAGTGACCTACAATTATACGGGCTATCCGATGCTGCGGGAGCTCAAATATCAGATCGATGAAGGCCTGTTAGGGGCCATTCAACAGATTCATATTGAAATGCCTCAGGAGGGTTATGCACGGCTGAACCGAGATGGAGAGCCTATGCTCCCCCAGGAATGGCGCCTGCATGATGCCGAACTTCCCACCCTTTCTCTGGACCTGGGTGGCCATGTCCACAATATCATCGACTTCCTTTCAGGAAAGAACCCACAGAAACTGGTGGCACTCCAGAGTAGTCAGGGACGGTTCAGCCAGGTCATAGATAATTTGCTTTGCGTTGCCGAATACACGGGGGGACTCACGTGTAACATCTGGTACAGTAAATGTGCACTGGGCTATCGCAACGGGTTGCGTGTTCGTGTATTTGGGGAACGGGGCGCGGCTGAATGGCTGCAGATGGAGCCGGAGTATTTAATCTGCCATGACCATAAGGGGCACAAAACCATTCTGGATCGGGCAAGTGTTGATACAGGAATAGCGCATCTGGCCCGGTATAACCGCTTCAAGTCAGGTCATCCAGCCGGTTTTCTTGAAGCATTCGGAAATCTTTACTGGGATATCGCGGACAGTCTGCAACAGTTTCAACAGACTGGGACCCAACAGAATATGGAATACGTGTTTGAAACCGGACATGCACTGGAGGGGTTGGTCATGTTTGACGCGATGTCTCGGTCGTCAGAATCAAATCAATGGGTCTCTGTCATCGTTCCAGAGAAATAATGAGTGCCATGAGTATTGAACTAACGCTCGACAGTTATCCGGATGATCCCGAAAAAATTGCATTCTGCACTGATTTTCTGGAGGGTAAATCCCCGCGATATCTATTGGGGCGTAATCAGTGGGCACAAAGTATCAGTCGTCATCTCAATGTTGCTGGATTTATTGATGAGTATTGTCACGAGAGTGAATTTCTCGGGAAACCTGTACTCTCGTTAGATGAAGTACCAGATAACGGAATTGTTGTTTCGACAGTCGTGGGAATTTTGCCATTGACGGTCGCTCTAAAATTATCGGAACGAAACATCCGCCATATTGATTACTTTGCATTTCGCAGGTACTCGGGCCTTACCTTGGAGCCAGTGTTGTTCTGGGATGAATTCATCACAGATTATTCGCGACATCAGGAAAAATATGAGAAGGTTTATTGTTGTCTGAAAGATCAGCAATCTAGAACGATATACGAAAACCTGATCAATTTCCGTCTGTCCGGCGATCTATCATACATGGATGGATTTGAAGATCGACAGCACCAGCAATACTTTGAAGACTTTCTCAATCTGAAAAACCAGGGGGAAGTCTTTCTTGACGTCGGCTGTTTCGACGGCTTGACCAGTCTGGAATTTATTAAACGCTGTCCTGAATATGCCGGCATTCATATTTTTGAACCTGAACCTGGGAATCTAAAGGTCGTTCGGAAGAATCTGGCTGACTACCCGCGTATTGTTTTTCATGACTGTGGGTTATCTGATCACAGCCAGACCTTGCGATTTTCTGCTGATGGATCCTCTTCCCGTGTGAGCGATCAGGGAGAGTTGCAGATTCAGGTAGAACGTCTGGATGACGTCATAAAGGGGCCCGGTTCCTTCATCAAAATGGATATTGAGGGTGCTGAAATTGAGGCTCTTCGAGGGGCACGACATACAATTCTTGAGCATCATCCGAAACTGGCAATCTGTGTTTACCATCGTGCTGACGACTTCTGGAAAATCCCTGAAACGGTATTCTCGATCCGAGATGATTATGATCTCTACCTGAGGCATTACACCGAAGGAGTCACTGAAACCGTCATGTTTTTTATTCCTGCTGGGAATTGAGATGCCCGTTAAAAAACGACTGTTAATTGCTGGAGGTGGATACGCAGAAATCCCTCTGATCCTGGCAGCTAAAAGACTGGGATTTCATGTCATCACCAGCGGTAACCGTGCAGATGACCTGGGACATCGCCATGCTGATGAAATCCATCTGGAAGACTTTTCCAATAAGAACGCCATGTTACAACTGGCACGCTCGCTGGAAATCGATGCGATCTGCGCTTCCTGCAACGATTTTTCTGCTCTGACTGCAGCCTACATTGCCGAACAAATGCAGTTACCAGGTCATGATCCTTATGAAACTGCAGTTTTGATTCATCATAAAGACCTCTATCGTGAATTCGCACAGGAAAATCAGATACCCACTCCGCGGGCGGCCGGTTTCGAATCCATCCAGCAAGCATTGGATCAGTTGGATTTGTTTCAGTTTCCGGTAATGATTAAACCCGTTGATCTCACCGGGGGAAAAGGTATCACCAAGCTCGAACGAATCGATAATGCCAGAACTGTCCTAGAACAGGCATTCCAGATCTCACGCGCCAAACGGATCGTGATCGAGGAATTTATGGAAGGAAGTCGACATGGTTTTTCCAGTTTTCTGCGCGACGGTCGGGTTGTGTTCTGCTTTCAGGATAACGAACACTATTTTCAGAATCCGTATCTGGTCTCGGCTGCTTCGACGCCAGCCATTGTCCCTGCAACAACGGAAGCAACTCTCTGTCAACAGGCCGAGCACATGGCCAGCCTGCTCAATTTGAAAACGGGAATATTTCACATTCAGTATATCCTCCACCAGGGAGAACCCGTCATCATTGAAATCTGCCGGAGGGCACCTGGGGATTTATATATTCAGTTTGTTCAGCATGCGACGGGAATTAACTATGCTGAATTCATTATTCGCGCGGCAACCGGACTGGATTGTGGAGGAATAAACCAGAAAGAACCTACTGGTTATTTTACCCGTCACTGTATTATGCCATCCCGCAACGGTTTGATTGAAGATGTGATCTATGCCCCTGAAATTCGCGATCAGATTATCGACCAGATGCTCTGGTGGGAACGTGGCGAACAGATCGATCAGTTTCTGGTTCAAAAACAGGGAATTGTATTTTTGCAATTCGAATCGCTTCAGGAAATGTTGACCAGAACAGAAGTATTGCCAGAACTGATTCGAGTTGAAATGAAGTAGCAAGTTAACCCCAAGAGATGAAACCAGATCTATGAATCATTTCTTTATTCTAGGAACGATTTTTTTTACCGTATACGGCCAGCTCATCCTCAAGTGGCGGATCGGCAGATACGGTGACTTACCAGACAGTCTCTCGGACCGAATCCAGTTTCTGTTTCGACTTTTACTTGACGGATATATTTTGAGTGGTTTCATCGCTGCTTTTATCGCATCCTTATTCTGGATGGCGGCGATGACGAAATTTCCGTTAAGCTATGCCTATCCGTTTATGAGCCTGGCATTTGTTCTGGTAATGTTCCTCAGTGCCTTTTTTTTCAATGAACCGGTTACGCTGGCCAAAACACTGGGTCTGGCGCTGATTGTGACGGGAATTATCATCGGCAGTCAGGGAGTGACATCTGATAAAACAGATACTCCTTCATCTTCACTCTCTGCAAAGGACTAATTCCAGTTCAACAAACAAAAAAAGGGCGGCAGATCTAAAATCAACCACCAGTATGCGGGCTGTTTTCTATTCAATCTCTGACCGGTGTTTACAAACGGGTACATATTTTGCTGTCAGCAATCAAAACAGTATGTTTATGTTCCAAAATTCTACAGCACAGCTGAGTATCAATGTCTACTCATGTTATCAAAACAGGAATGATGAGAGTGATTAACTGGTGTTACAAATCCACAGGGATCTGGACACTCGGAATTACAATTTGTCTGTTTGCAGTAACATTACTTCTGATTACTCCAGTCTATGACCAGCCAGATGACCCTACTATGGCTCTGGTTGCATCAGGCTATGGAAATGTAGATGGACCGGATGAACATTTAATCTATTCCAATGTGCTGATTGGGTTGATTTTAAAGCAATTATATCTGACAGCGCCACTTGTGCCTTGGTACGGAGGCTATTTACTTTTGATTCAATTTCTGGCCCACTGGATACTGCTTTATGCCTTGCTACTGCTGAATCGCGATTATCGCTGTGTTCTGGGTTACCTGCTTTTTTACCTGGTGGTGGGTGTCTACCTTCTGACGCATATTCAGTTCACGACGTCTGCATTTCTAATTGGGATGGCCGGCCTGGCGGTAATACTAGTGAGTCTGTTTCTGGACTTAGCAGGATCCCACTGCCGCTGGCTGAAGTGGCTGGGGGCTTTGTGCCTGATCATCTCCAGCCTGATTCGATTTACCTCATTTCAAATGTTGGTTCTGGCCAGTGTGCCATTAGTTCTGGCTTGTGTATTTCATTATTTCAAAGTGATTAAATTAAAAGCGTATCTGGTTCCTGCAGTTGTAGCCATCATCGGAGTATCAAGCTGTAAAATGTATGATACACACTACTATCAGCAGGATGATGACTGGCGAAACTTCATTCAATATCATGTTGCAGTTGCTCAAGTGAGTAACAATGTCCTTGTTCCATATACAGAAGAAACCAGGCAAGTTTTTGATAATGCGGGTTGGAGCTATGCCGACTATCTGATGATTCGTGACTTTAATTATCTTGATTCAGAAACGTTCAGTTCAGCAAACCTAAGAAGATTTGACAAACAAAAGAATGCTACTAATCTGCGGAAGCACCCTCAAGTTTTGCAGGCTCGCGTGAATGCATTTAAGAATTTATTTACCAATTCAGTTTCAGTGATCTCTCTCATTGCGGCCATCTTCTTTGCGTCTCTTAACCGGAAAAACTGCTGGCAACGATCTATCGTCAAGTGGCTGCTGATGTGGAGTGCTCTGATCATGTTAGGGTTGATAATCTACAAGAAATTACCAGAACGAGTATTTATACCTTTAACTGCGTTACCATTTTACCTGTCCCTATTGCTAAACCTTCCCGATCTTTCCTCGCAGATAAAAAATCAGAAATTCAAAAAGCATTTTGTATTTCGGACGGGAGTCCTGCTTCTTTTCCTTGCTGCAACAGCCTCTGCCTGGGGACAGGTAAAACGATCAGACCTGATGGTGATGGGAAATATCAGATTTAAGAATGATTTAAAAAATCTGCAAGGGAGTTGGCCAGACAAAGTGTTCCTCGCGCAGTGCAGATTTCCAGTTGATTTATTTCTGCCCCTCGATAACCAGTCGGAAATTCAGGGAATGAAGTGGCTGTACTTGACAGGGAGGCAGAAATCACCTTTGTTTCAACAGAAAATGAAAGAGTATGGAATTCATTCAGCTTATACAGAACTATATGAAACAGATCGTCTCTACTTAATAATGCTTCCCAGATTTATTCCTCTGTTCGAATCCTATCTCAAACAGCATTACGACGTTGATCTGGAATTCAAAAATGTTTACTCGGGAGGACATTTTCAAGTTTATCGTGTCAGTACCTCTGAAAGAGATAAGAACACGAATAATGAAATGGAGCACTCCGCGATTAAAGAGTAACTACCGGGATGTGGTTTTCGGAAGTGATCGTTATTAAATCGGCTGACATCGATAGGCAGACAAAACGTCCCGCGTCCACAACATCTATGGAGAGATCAGAAATGGGGGGGGGTTAGCATGCCACCGCTGCTGACCTGCGTGTGGCTCACAGCTACCTGATCATTCACCTCCAATGATTAAATTTGAAGTCTATGCCTTGCTGGCGAGGCCCACAACGAAAAAAAGGGCGGCTGATCTGAGATCAACCGCCCTCTCGCAGTTTCCATTTTCAGTTGCTGAAAATTCTTCTGGCGTCTCGTTTACTAGTTGCTACAAGTCTTCGGCTCTGGTGCAGTGCAGGTCTTGGGTGCCGGAGCCGTACAGGTTGGCTGCGGGCAGCAGACGGGCACTTTACGACAGACCTGTCGCGGTACACAACGTGTCTTGGTTACACAGACGGTACGTGGAACACATTTGGTCCGGGTAACATACCGTGTGCAGCAGACCTGCTCACAGGTTGTGTAAGGAACTTTGCGAGTACAGGTTTTTTGCTCATAGGTGCAGGTTGTGTAAGGAACCTTGCGGGTCCGACACTCTTCAACCATGGTGCAAGTGGTGTAAGGAACCTGTTTCGTTACGCATTCTTCCTTCCAGCAGCAGGTGGTGTAAGGCACTTTGCGTGTCCGGCATTCACGTACCATTTTGCAGGTTGTGTAAGGAACCTTCTTGGTCCGTGTTTCGCACTCGTAACGCACGCAGGTGTAAGGCACCTTACGGGTAACGCAGCAGGGAACTCGCTCACATACGGTGTAAGGAACCCGCTCGGTTACACATTCGCGTTTGTAAGTTGTGCAGCAGACTTTCTTGGTGACCGTCTTGGGGCACCAGATTCGTCGGCAGACTGTAGTGCCGGGGCACTGTACTTTCACTGTTTTGCAGCAACCGGGTTTGTAGACAGGGCAGCATGAGCTGCAGTCATATTCCCAGGTTCCTGGCTCACAGACACATTTTTCTACAACCGGACCGGGGCAGTGTTCGGTAACCGTCTTCCATTCACCACAGCAGACTTCAACGTCGTGCCAGGTGTGGACAGGCTTGCAAACAGTGCGACAGACATCGCGGTAGCAGGTCTTGTAATTCGTTTTGTAGATCGTGCTGCAGACTTCACGGTAGTGAGTCTCGCAGATCGGACGTCTGACGGTGTAGCAGACATCTCGGTAACAGGTGTTGTAAACCGGCTTGCAGACTGTGTAGCAGACGTCCCGGTAGCAGGTATTGTATACCGGGCGGCGGCGTTTACAGGTCACAGTACGATAGCAGGTCTTGTAAACGGGACGGCAGACTTTGTAGCAGACATCCCGGTAACAGGTGTTGTAGACCGGTTTGCAGACCGTGTAGCATTCATCACGGTAGCAGGTCTTGTAAACATTCTTAGTGTATTGAACGGGAACTTTTTCGCAGATCGTATCGTACACTGTCTTCTGACAGGTATAGTTCTGCTTTTCCCAAACGGTTTCAGTGACGGTTTTATAGCAGGTACTTGAGCACTCTTTGGCAGCACAGTAATCACCACAAGAAGTACATGCTTCTGTAGGACAACACTTATATCTGCCTGCTCCCAGGTAACCTGCCTGGGCTTGCTCCCCAAAGCAGGCCATAATCAAAGCGGCCGCCAGAAGGGGAATCCAGGTTGCGTGTTTCATTGGTCTATTCCTCTATTTGTAATTTCAGCAAACAAAATTGAAATCTGGAAACAGTTAGAATCTACTTCGTCAACTGAAACAGCCCGCCTTCACTGAGACCACCACTT
This sequence comes from Gimesia sp., assembly GCF_040219335.1. Taxonomy (NCBI): domain Bacteria; kingdom Pseudomonadati; phylum Planctomycetota; class Planctomycetia; order Planctomycetales; family Planctomycetaceae; genus Gimesia; species Gimesia sp. The sequence goes on from NZ_JAVJSQ010000020.1 coordinate 164,412, forward strand.
CTCCACAACTTACTGCACAACCCCTTCTACTGAGTCACGATAAACCATTCGATCAATACAATCGATACCCGTCAGGATACGTTACATCCCTTCAGTGACTCCGGGGCGAGGATCCCTGGCGGGAAAAATGACCTAAATCTTCTCCTGACAATCTTTAAAAGTGATCGAAGAGAGTCTTTATAGACTCGATGAATGCGAGACAGCCTGTTATCCTCAACAGACCGGACGCGTCTTTGCATCATTAGTTCAATAGATAAAGTGAGAGATTTACATGAAGTTTGCCATTTGTCAGGAAATGTTTGTCGATTGGGAGTGGGAAAAACAATGCGATCTGATCGCGGAGATTGGTTATACGGGCATCGAGCTGGCACCTTTTGCTTTTGCCGATCATCCATCGAAAATTACTCAAGAAGAGCGGGCCTCCCTCAAGAAAACAGCTGAGGACCGCGGGCTCCAAATCTTTGGGCTGCACTGGCTTCTGGCAAAAACCGAAGGTCTGCATCTGACCACTGCTGACTCCGAAGTACGCAAAAACACTGCCGCTTACCTGGTTGAGTTAGGGAACCTTTGTGCCGATCTGGGTGGAGACCTGATGGTCTTCGGTTCTCCATTCCAGCGCAACATCGAAGAAGGCATGTCGCGCGAACAGGCTTATCAAAATGCAGCGGAAGTTTTCCGCAACTGTCTGCCGGCGATCGACGAACGCGGGGTTCGCATCTGCATGGAACCGCTGACAACCAAAGAAACGGATTTCGTGAATACCTGCGCGGAAGCCATCGAGTTAATCGACATGGTCGGCGCGGACAACTTTGTTCTGCATCAGGATGTCAAAGCCATGGCCGGCGCAGAAACAGAATCGATTCCGGAACTGATTCACAAGTACGCTTCGCGGACGGGGCACTTCCATGTGAATGACACCAACCTGCTCGGACCTGGAATGGGAGAGACCGACTACCATCCGATCTTCAAAGCGCTGAAAGAAACGAAGTACCCGGGATGGATTTCAGTTGAAGTGTTCGACTACAAACCGGGCAGCGAACACATCGCGCGCGAAAGTTTTCGTTACATGAAAGAGGTCTGGGAAAGCGTCTGATAGACTCAAAACAAGCGATCGGGCAAATTTTTTTTTGAAAACGTGAAAATATTTCCGACCCTTTTTTCGCGTTGTTTTGCCAGACAAACGAGACTCTATAAACATGCAGTTTAAGCATGTCAACTGAGAAACAAAAAACAGAAGAGATCGTTTTCAGTCTATAATAATAGAGCGAAATCGATCTCTTGTTTTTTATCAAGCCTGTAAAACGCGTCTCATCCTGTTTCTATTTTTCAGCGATTCGTTTTTAAACGCTAAGCACATCGCAGTTTACAACAAGCTGGAAAAAGGCTTTTCATATCAGAATTGGCTTGCAGAATTTTACGAAATATTTACGATGATGCCCAACAATTAGATGTAAGTCCTTAGTGTGTAATGAGTGTCAATTAAAAATGTGTTTTGATTGAATTTACACACACCAATTAAGGGGGATGAACATCGGAGTTTGTCAAGGTTGACAGACTCACTTCTTATTCGTTGTGGCAGACCTTTGCCGACTTATAGCCCGGAGCCAGCGGCAAGGCAGCCCTCGTTTAACTCTCAAAGGAGGATTTGCGGTGGCAAAGAAAAAGGCAAAGAAAGCAGCACCTAAGAAAGCAGTAAAGAAAGCTGCTCCAAAGAAAAAAGCAGCCCCTAAAAAGAAAGCAGTGAAGAAAGCTGCTCCTAAGAAGAAAGCTGCTCCCAAGAAAAAAGCTGCTGCTAAAAAGAAAGCCGCCCCAAAGAAAAAGGCAGCTGCAAAGAAAAAAGCAGTGAAGAAAAAAGCTGCTCCCAAGAAAAAGGCCGCTAAAAAGAAGAAGTAATTCTTCTGCACTTAGCAGCTGGAAACAACAAGCCATAACGAGTAAGAAGCGATCGTTTTTTTCGATCGCTTCTTCTATTTCCCCCCTGAGTATTTCACACCTCTTTCTCAGCAGAATCTCACCTGGATTCTTCTCCATATGGAATATATTCATGTGTGCACTATTTGGTCACATATGCTGTGTCTCTGCCTGCAGTTAACGTTACAATAGTTAGCCAATACGTTTGCCCCAACTCTGCAGTCTGAAAGCAAACCGGCCTTGAACAGCTCCCGCAAAGTGACCTCTGTCAAACCCAGGCGCAAATTATGGCGGACCCGGTTGAAACTGGCGCGCAACGTCCTGCCATTTGCTCCCCGCATTTCGTATGCGGAGGTCATTCCAGATTCAGCCATTGATGGCGACCTCCAACACTGGGGTGAGGTCATCTTTTTGTCAGACCTGGTCGCCGTTCTGCATCGTGATGGAACCATCACGCGCAGAGCGCATCACATTGCCAGCCTGCACGCCAACGAGTCGTTGTCTCAATGGGACGAAGTCTTTCGATTTTATGATCGCCAGACAGCACTGCATAAAATTCAGACCGCGAAAGTATACCTGCCTGATGGCAGTCAGAGAAAAGCCCGCAAGGTGGTTCAACCGTACGGACAGATCGCCGTTCAATTTTATCCTCTGCGTCCCGGGGTGACTGTTGAGTTGGACGAGCAACAGGACTTCTTCACCCCGGACCGGATCTCAGCCTGCATGTGGGGCCAGGAGTACCTGCGATATTCGATTCCCTGCCAAAGACTGCGCTGCACGATTGCCGTCGCGGAACCATTCAACTTGCAGTATGAATTACATCAGACGAATCAGGAACCACGCTCCTGGAAACAGGGAACCTATCAAGTCTATCAATGGGATCTGCAGGCATTACCTGGATATGAAACTGACGACGCCACACCTCACCCGCGAGACGTCCTACCCTGGGTCGACTTTACCACACTGACCGACTGGGAACCGATCGCGAAGTTCTATCGACAGGACCTTGAGCCGCCATCCAAAATCCCGGTTCAGATTCAAAAGCTGTCAGAGAATCTGACGCGTGAATCAGAAACGACTGAAGATATAATTTACGCCCTCTACAAGTATGCCTCTGATGATGTCCGCTATGGCAGACATCCCAATGAACTGTCCCTGGAAAAAACCAGGGAGGTCGGTTCGATGCTGGAGGATATGCGCGGAGACTGCAAAGACAAATCGTCGTTACTCGTCTCCCTGCTCAGGCACCAGGGAATTGAAGCCGAGGTCGCAGTTCTGCTGACACGCGCGAATGGAACAATCCCCTTTCTGCCTGGAGCTCACATCGATCATGCGATAGTCTGCGTTACCGATGAGCAGGGAGTCAGACTCTGGCTCGATCCGGCCGGCGGCCCGATGACTTTCAAAGATCTGCCTTATAATGACCAGGGCATGCAGGCACTGTTGTTGAATCTACCAGCGGGAGAACTGACCACCATTCCCTGCGGCGGACCGGAATCTCATCAGGTACATCGGCAATGCGAGGGGAAACTGTCCGAAGACTGCAGCTACGAGTTCGGCACCAATGTCTCAACGACAGGTGACACCGCCATGGAATTCCGTCTTCGCTACATCAACCGCAACGAAGAATATCAGAGCCTGACTCTGGAGCGGGAACTCGCGTCTTCTCTGACGGGAGCCCGCATCGATGCTCCTCTGTTTCAAAATCTGACAGATCTCTCGCAGCCGGTCACCTACTCCTGCAAAATGACACTCGATCAGTGGGCGCGCAAAATTGAAGACATCATTCTATTCCGGGTTCCCTGGATCGGGGCGATGCACACGGTGGCCCTCGTCAATGTGCAGAAACGCAACTCGGCTCTGCAAGCTCCCTTGCCAATCCGCTTCTCCGACCAGCACTGGATCGAACTCCCCCCTGGTTATCAAGGTTACGGACTGCCTTACGAACAACGATTTGAATGCGAATGGGGCCGCTACGAAACCTCCATCTATGAGGAAGATTCTCAACTGATCTGCCACCGACAGGTAGATCATTTGGGAGGCATCATCCGTGAGGAGCAGTATCTGGAATTCAAACAATACTGGGAACAGTGTACCCGCGCGGATGCCCTGGATGTCGTGCTCATGAAAAAGCCAGACTGAACATACACACAAGCATTCATTGATCTGTTCGTGGCTAGAAAAGTGCCAGAAAAAGTCAACGACTTTCTGAACATGGAATCCAGAAATGGTGTCAGTCCGTCACAATGAGCCTATTCTCTCATGGGTAACCTGTTAAAATAGAGATTAGGAGAGGGGAGGCTTTCGACTCTGGAGAAATCCAAATCTGGGAAAGCCCAGCCCAAAATGAATGCTCCATCCTCAACGAATATAGAAAGTGGAAACTCCTTGGCGGATCCTAAACGAGAAGAACTACAAGTCAAAGCGAAACGAGCCATCCTGGTCTCGGTTATCTCTCCTTCGAGTCATATCAATAAAGAGCAGGCCCTGGATGAATTAAAGGGGCTGGTCGAAACAGCGGGTGTGAAGGTCGTAGGCACTCTGGTACAGAGTCGCGAAAACCCTCATCCGGGGACCTGCCTCGGGAAAGGGAAACTGGCTGAGCTGAAATCAATGGTCAAACCCGTTGATGCCGAACTGATCATCTTTGATAACAATCTGTCCCCTTCCCAGGGACGTAATATTGAAGAAGAGACTGGTACGATTATTGTGGATCGCAGCGAGTTGATCCTCGATATTTTCGCGACCCACGCCAAAACCTATGAGGCCAAACTGCAGGTCGAGTTGGCGCAGCTGCTCTATTTCCGTCCCCGTCTGAAACGCTTGTGGACCCACCTCGAGCGTATCGAAGGGGGTGTGGGTGCCGGCCGTGGTCCTGGTGAAAAGCAGCTGGAAACCGACCGTCGACTGTTGGATAAACGCGTCGCTGAATTGAAGCGTAAACTGTCCGAAGTTGAAAAGCGTCGCGAGCGCACCGTTTCCAATCGATTCCAGCAACTCACAGTCTCGCTGGTTGGATATACCAACGCAGGGAAAAGTACGCTGATGAATGCACTCACTGGCGCGGATGTCTACATCGCGGACCAGTTGTTTGCCACGCTGGATACCCGTACGCGGCGCTGGGAACTTCCGCACTGGGGAGAGATCCTGCTCAGCGATACGGTTGGATTCGTCCGTAACCTGCCTCACCATCTGGTGGCCTCATTCAAGTCAACTCTCGAAGAAGCTCGGCAGGCTGACCTGCTGTTGCATGTGGTTGACAGCAGCAATCCGGAAGTGGAGCATCACATCAAAACCGTTAACGGAGTGCTTGAAGAAATCGGTATCGACTACTCGAACGCACTGCTGGTATTCAATAAAAGCGATAAGGTGGAAGACCGCTCCAAGCTCGATGTCCTCCGGCTGAAATACGAGAATGCAATCACCGTCAGCGCGGTATCAGGTGAAGGGCTGGATCGTCTCTCCCAGGCAGTCATTGATCGGCTGGGATCCGGTTATGTCATTGTCGAAATCGAAACCCCCGTCGGAAATGGTAAACTGCTCTCTCAACTCGAAGAGCATTCGCTGATCCTCTCACGAGAGTATTCCAGCAACGACACCCGCGTTACCTACCGAGCCCGGATTGCACGTCGTTTCCTCCCCGTGCTGAAGAGCAGCGAAGACACCGAAATCCGGATTCATGATGATGGGGACCAGGGAGCCCCGAATCGGCTACAGCACGAAGAATCCATCCACGAGGTTTAGTTTCCTGACGCGTATGCTGTTCAGGCAGGACGGCTCAGTCAATCTTTCCGTCGGCTGGCGACAGTCATTGCAATCGGTCTGGCGGGCAGGTTATCATCGATAGAAGGGCGTGTCATCGACAGTCGGAAAGTTTCTCCTTCCGGTCTGCATGCTCCCCCTTGACCGTTCTGATTTTGACCTTCCCCTGCGACTGACTTCCTGAGAGAAACTGACGAAACTCATACGCGATGAAAAAACGATGGATCTATGGCGTCATCATTTTCCTGTGTCTCACATCGATTGGCCTGGCCATCGACTGGTGGACCGCTCTGCCTGAAGGCGAACAGGCAACCTACGTCGGTCGTCAGACCTGCTTCGAGTGTCATCAGCAACAGGCAGAAGAGTGGAAAGAATCTGACCACGATCTGGCGATGAACCCAGCGACTCCCAAGTTCGTTCTCGGCGACTTCGATAACACCGAGCTCGAACACTTTGGGATCACCTCCCGCATGTCCCGGCAGGGCGACAAATACTATGTTACCACCCAGGGACCTGATGGCGAGATGTCCCGCTTTGAGGTCAAGTACGTCATTGGCGTGCACCCCCTGCAACAGTATCTGGCAGAACTCGAACGCGGCAAGATTCAGGTCCTGCCGGTAACCTGGGATACGGAACTCAAACGGTGGTACTACGCCAGCCCGGATGAACCTTTCGGCCCGGAAGACCCGCTGCACTGGACCGGCTCCGCTCAGAACTGGAACCACATGTGCGCGGAATGTCACACCACGAACTGGGCAAAGAATTATGATATCGCCACCGACACCCATCATTACTCCTTCTCCGAGATGCGTGTCAGCTGCGAAGCCTGTCATGGTCCTGGATCGATTCACGTGAAACTTGCCAACTCGCATTCGCTGTTCTGGGATCGTCGCTATGGCTATGGCCTGGCGAAACTCAAAGGTGAAGACGCGACCGCACAGCTGGAGAGCTGTGCTCCCTGCCATTCTCATCGGCGGCATGTCTCACCCGGTCATACTCCCCTCGACCGCTTCCATGATCATTACGCTCTCTCACTGCTGGAAGATCACCTCTATCATCCCGATGGTCAGATTGATGAGGAAGTCTACGTCTTTGGATCCTTCACTCAGAGCAAGATGTATCGCAAGGGAGTTCGTTGCACAGACTGCCATAATCCGCATTCACTGAAATTGAAATTCGAGGGAAACAAACTCTGCACCCAGTGCCACCTCGAGGCCAAGTATGACGTGCCCGGTCATCACCACCACAAGGTTGGCAGTAAGGGAGCTGCCTGCGTGGAGTGCCACATGCCGACCAAGACCTACATGGGAGTCGACCCTCGCCGGGATCACAGTCTGAGAATTCCCCGCCCCGATCTTTCAGTCAAACTGGGAACCCCCAACGCCTGCAACCAATGTCATACGAAAGCGGACGAGACGCCGAAGTGGGCTGCGAAGAAGGTCGATGAATGGTACGGTCCCAAGCGGCGCGACGACCCGCACTATGGTGAGATCCTGGCAGCAGGTCAGGCTGGCAATCCGGATGCAGAACGCGCGCTGATCAAGTTGACCCGCGAAAAAGAAGTCGGTCCCATCGTTCGGGCAACTGCTGTCTCCCTGCTGGCCTCCCGATACGATACCCCCGAAAGTCGCAAGGTTGTCGAGCGGTCTCTGAAGTCAAATGAAGAGCTGGTCCGGATGGCGGCGCTGCGTGGATTCGAAGGCTGGAACCCACGTTCTGAAGCTGAAGCCAGCCGGGTGGGTAAGCTGCTCGCGGAAGGACTGACGGACGACTCGCGCGGAGTCCGGACGGAAGTCGCCCGGATTCTGTCTTCGCTGCCCATCATGCCCAACACGGATTCGAACCGGAAGGCACTCGAGCGGGCACTCAAAGATTATAAGAAAAACCTGCTGACCGATGGTGACCAGTCGGGCTCTCACATGAGCCTGGGGATCCTGTATGCCAATGAGGGTGACCTGAAGAAAGCGGAAGCCGAGTTCCGTCTGGCCATCAAACTGGCACCTGCTGTAGCGGGAGCCCGATCCAATCTGGCCCAGTTACTGGAACAACAGGGGCGCACTCAGGAGGCGCAGGAACTCAGATCTGAAGAGGTCAAATTGCTGGCTCGCGATGCCCGTCTGCTTCCGGACAATGCCCTGCTCCAGTACCGGGTGGGCCTGCTCTACTACCTGCTGGGTCGGGAGGACGAGGCGGCTTCAGCCCTGGAGAAAGCCTGTGAACTGGAACCGCAGTCCGCCGACTTCCGGTTGATGCTGACTCTGCTTTACGAGAAACAGCAGAAGTGGGAGCAGGCACTGGACTCGGTCAAACAGTTGATTCAGCTGCAACCAGAGAACCCCACCTTCCGCCAGATCCAGATGAACCTCCAGCAAAAAGCAAACCCGCAAGGCAAGTGAATACCTTACGGGTCTGTTGAGTTTCACATGATTCTGAACTCAGCGATCAGGCCGACTTGCGGAGCACTCCTGTAATCCGCTCGAAGGTATCATTCGAATCGAAGGGAATCACAATCTGACCGGACTGTTCGGTCTTGAGTTTGATCTCTACCTGGGCTCCCAGAATTTCCCGCAGTTGCTGCTGCAGGTCAATCAGGTGATTCGTCATCTGGGGAGCATCGGCGGGTTGCTTCGGTTTGGGATTCTCAAAGGGAACGGTGTCAGCCTCACCTTTGAGGATCTTCCGCACCTCTGCTTCAGTCTTTCGGACCGAGAGGGACTCGGACTGAATCTGCTCACAGAGGGCGACCTGTTTATCGTTATCCAGGCTCAACAGGGTCCGGGCATGACCGGCTGAGATCTTCTCTGCCTGGAGAGCCTGCTTGACGGGTTCCGCCAGATCAAGCAAGCGGATCATGTTGTTGACGGTCGAACGGTCCAGACTCAATCGCTGTGCGAGCTGCTCGATCGTACTGTCGAACTGGCTCAGATAGTTTTTGAAGGCCTGGGCCTTTTCGAGTACATTCAAATCTTTTCGCTTGAGGTTCTCCTCGATCGCGACTTCACAGACTTCGCGTTCTTCCAGATGGAGCACCCGGCAGGGAACCGTTTTCAGTCCCGCTTCACGGGCTGCCTTCAAACGGCGTTCCCCGGCGATCAGCTGATAGGCACCATCGAACGGACGGACCAGCAGCGGTTGCAGAATACCGTGTTGACGGATACTGCCTTCGAGTTCCTTGAGGGAGTCAGCTGCGAAATCCTGACGAGGCTGATATGGATTCCGTTCGATCAGATCAATGTCGATCTGGTCGGAGGACTCAACTGGTGCCGGCTTCTCTTGCGAGTCTGCACCAGCACCGTCCTGATTATTTTCTGCATCTGGTTCTCCCCCACGTCCCAGCAAGGCGTTCAAACCACGGCCTAACCGTCGACGAGGGACCCCAGGATTTTCTGATTGCTCAGCTGCTGGATCAGCTGGATTCTGGTTTTGATCTTTCTGATTATGATCTTCCATGACCTTCTTCTCTTATACTTAAACTGCCTGACAAAAACGGGAGATTGAAACGTGGCGCGGGATTTTATTTCGAATGGCTATTTGAAGCAAGAGGGCTTTGCGGCAGAGCTGCCTTCCCCCGGGCAGGTGTTCCACGTGGAACACCTGTGTTACCACGCTTACCGGACACGGTAAAGGCGGACCGATTCCTTCGTAGATTTAGCTGGCAGCTGAGCCTGATTCAGTCGGACCAGCAAGCTGGGATCATACTCGTAGGACTGGACCAGATCGAGTCGATCTTGAGCCAGATCGAATTGCTTCACAAACTCGAGGTCACGCTCCGCGTGTGGTCCCGCGAGCAAGTAGACGGGCATCTGGGGTGGAAGTGATTCCAGAAACTGGAAGTCAGCTACCGGACCGGTCAGCTGATGACCCTCTGCTTTCAGATTGAAGAACAACCCAGGCTCGGCATAGATGTAAAGAATCGCTTCATCCGAATTGGCGTGTTCCTGCCGGAGATCTGCCAGCAACTGACGGGATATCGACGCCAGTCCGTTTCGAGGTTGCCAAGCAGGAACCGACCAGGGTAACGCGATCAGAATCACCAGGAGGGCGGCTCCCACTAGAGAGAAGGCGGTGATGATACGCGCGGATGGGATGCGGATCTCACCGGGTCTCGACAAGAGTTCGCAGAGGGAGCAGTCTGCTCGTGCTTCGAGCCAACCCACCAAAGCAGCGGTACCTAACCAGGCAGAGATCATCCAGGGAATCGTCAGACGAGGATAAGAGTGGTAGAGCGGCGTGGCCAGAAGCAGACCACAGAACCAGGCCGCCAGTAACCAGGCTGCCAGCGATCGGGCCAGGTCTTTCGAGTCAACACGGGAATCGGCAGCTTTCAGAGAATCCGATCGTTGTCCTGACATACAGAACAGTTGCAGCAGAATTCCGATAACAGCCAGGGCGGCGAGGACTGGAGTGATCCCTACTAACCAGCCCCCCAGTAAGGGGAGTCCTGCCAGGCAACCAACCAGCACCGTGTTCCACGTGGAACGCCTACCTTCCTCATTCTTGTTTTCATTTCCGAAGTGAGTTGTACTACAGCAACCGACATGGAGTGCCAGCAGGCATCCTACCAGACAGACCAGCCCGAGGCTGATCGCTCCGAAAGGTCCCTCGAGCAAACGCAGGTTGAGGAGTTGCCGCGTACAGGAATCGAACCAGCCCGAGAAGCCGACAACATACCGGCTATGATTGGCAGCGACGACGGAATAGCCTCCCCACTTCTGTAGACCGATCAATACCGGCGACCAGACAACCACAGCCGTCAGAGTAAAGACGACAGCGCGTGACAGGTAGCTGGTGAGAGGGAGACGATCACGGCAGTAGATCCAGAGCCAGGGAACGATTCCAGAAAAGCCGATGGCCAGCGGGAGCCAGCCGTTGTACTTGACCGACCACCCCAGGCCGATGGTGACACCAGCCAGTACCGGCCACTTCCAATCGAGCGAGAGCCAGCTCCGCCAGATAAGGTAGACGCTGAGCAGCAGAAAGAATCCGAGTGCAACGTCTGTCAGCGCGGTTCGCGTGTAGAGCAGATGCAGGTCACTGCCTCCCGCCAGGAGTGCTGCCACCAGTCCGGCGGAAGAACCAAACCAGGCACGAGCCACCCACCAGATCAAGAGCACAGTCATGACGCCCAATAGCAGTGAGGGGAGAAACACACCCCAGACACCACTGCCCAGAAAGATCATGGACCACTCGATCAGAAACGGTAACAGAGGCGGCGCGTAAAAATAGCGGCCTGGATACTCGGCCCCCTGCTCTGCAGAGAACCAGAGGTTGGATGCATAGACGCCTTCATCGAAATGCTCGACAGCCACCTCGGAGAAGAACATCACCCGTGCCAGACAGGCGACCAGCAGAACGATCCCCAGCAGGATCAGCTCCAGTCGGGAGTATGTGGCGGAGGGCTCTGCTGTCGGTTTAGGAGAAGGCACATCGAACCTTTATGAAAATGGTGACCAGTGATATCAGTCCAAGTCACCAAATTCTACAGGAAGCAGGTCGCTTTGCCTATGAAACCGAGCAGCCCGTCAATTATCATTAACAGAGGCAGGAATCCGATCAGACAGAGGTCTGGCCAGATTTGCCGTATTGGTATTTTGCCCCACAGGCCTACAATTCAAATAGCGAGCTGATGATAATTCTGTCGTGACGACAGAATGGTCTGCATGCGATCCTCATACTTCAACAGAACATTTGAAAGAAAAGCGAGATTAAGCAGATGAGTACTCCATCCAGTCTGTACGATGAAGCAGTCAAAACTTACGAGAGTGGGGACGTGGAACAGGCGGTCGAGAAACTGAAGGAAGTGCTGGCTCAGGATGAAAATTACGTTCTGGCTCACTCAGCCTCCGCGGTCTATTACCAGAAGCTGGGAAAGTTTGATGAGGCCATCGAGCATGCCAAGAAGGTCACCGAACTGGAACCGGAAGACAACTTTTCCTACCTGCAGCTCTCCGTAATCTGTCAGCGATGTGGACGCATCGCGGAAGCAGAAGATGCCCTGGCCAAAGCCCACTCCATGGGACAGAAGAAATAGTCGCGACGACTTCAGCACGACGAAAACAAAACAAGCTCTCATCGGTTGACCGGTGAGAGCTTGTTGCATTTGGGAATCAACGTTTTGCTATTCCTGGATCACCCGGAACGGCGAGTCGGATTCGGTTGCTGACGCCGGTTCAATTGTCTCGGCAGACATCTGCTGGAACGGGTTCTCCTCAGCAGGTTCTTCGGTTACCATCGCTGGCTGCTCTCCAAAGGAGATTCGTGCAGGCTCAGCTGGCGTGAGCTGTTTTCGTGAACGAGGCTCTTCTCGGCTGGCGGTCTGAATCTGTGGGCTGCTTTCCAGACGAGCCACTCTTAGTGAAGAGGTTGCCTGGAAGGTACGACCATCCTGAGATTTCATTCTCACCAGCAGTGTCAGATCCTCGCTGGCGGGGGCACTTTGCCAGGGGAGCTCAAAGCGAAAGCCCGAACCAGCAAAACCTGAATACCAGTGAGAGCGGACTTCCTGGCTGTCAAATTTCCAGATCCCGACGCGACGCTGATTCTCGGGTTGATTCAGATCGACCAGTTCCAGTTCCAGATCGGCGGGCAGTTTGACGGTTTCGCCATCCACATCGTGTGGTGTAATGACAGTGGTCCAGAGTTCGTCCCCCGGCTTGCTGTCGAGATCAACTCCCCCGGTCAGCAGGCTGTTGACTTTGACGCCCGTCACCCGAAACAGTGTCTTGGACTGCTCGGGCAGCAGGCCACCGTTGGACGATTTGGCCAGCTGCTTCTGCATAGACTCAGACTGCTCGCGGGCAGACTGCAGGGCCTGCTGAGATTCTTTGAGATCTCGCTGCAGAGCAAAAATATTGTCTTCCTGGTCGCGCAATCGCGCCTCTAGAAGATCCGTGTTGCCACGACCTCCACACCCGAAAAGGGTGAGAATCAACATCAACGACATCCATGTCGTAAGGTATTGCTTCATTGGAAATCAATTAAAACAGAAGATCCCTCTTCTGTCTCCTCTTGTCAGAGTTAAAACTATTCTTTGGTTCCGGGCAGATCGAGGTGCTCGAGCACGTTGTCGATCAGTCCGTAGGCTTTGGCTTCCTGGGAATCCATGAAGTTATCCCGGTCTGTATCCTGCTCGATTTTCTCGAGTGTCTGACCGGTATGATGCAGCAGAATCTCGTTCAGACGCCGCTTCATTTTCAGAACTTCTTTGGCATGAATTTCCAGATCGGTAGCCGTACCCTGCATCCCGGCGAGCGGCTGGTGAATCATAATGCGGCTGTTGGGCAGTGCGTTGCGTTTGCCCGGAGCACCGGCTGTCAGCAGCAGAGCCCCCATACTGGCGGCCTGCCCGATACAGTATGTGGCCACGTCACAAGAGATGTATTGCATCGTATCGTAGATGGCCATCCCGGCAGTGACTGAGCCACCCGGAGAGTTGATGTAAAAATGGATGTCTGCTTCAGGATCATCAAACTGCAGAAACAGCAGCTGAGCCACCAGGCTCTGAGCCACCTGATCGTTGACCTGAGACCCCATCATAATGATACGATCCTGCAGGAGACGACTATAGATATCCATGGCCCGTTCATCGCGGCCATTCTTTTCGATCACATAAGGTGTTAGGACCGTCATGTATAACTCACTTCAATTGATGGTAGATTGATGTTGGATCGTCATGGGGCAGCATGTCTGCCGACGTCTATGCTATTTCTTGTCTTTGTCTTTATCGCTGGTATCCCGGACCAGAACTTCATCGACCAGACCATATTCGACCGAATCGGCTGAAGAAAGGAAGCGGTCACGAGAAGTGTCCTGCGCAATTTTTTCAATACTCTGACCGGTGTGGCCAGCCAGAATTTTATTCAATACCTCACGGGTATCGAGAATGTCTTTGGCCTGAATTTCAATGTCAGAAACCTGACCACCGACTTCCCCGAAAGGCTGGTGAATCATCATTTTGGCGTGCGGCAGAATGTAACGCTTCCCCTTCTGTCCCCCGGCAACCAGGATCGCTCCACCACTGGCAGCCAGACCAACACAATAGGTGGCGACATCACATTCGATGAACTGCATCGTGTCATAAATGGCCATCGTGGATGTCACTGAACCACCGGGTGAGTTGACATAAAGATGGATGTCCTGGTGACGATTTTCAGATTGCAGATAGAGCAGTTTCATCACGATCAGATTCGCACTGGCATCATTAATGACGCTGTCCAGAAAGATGATCCGGTTGTCCAGCAGAAGGTCACCAATGCCCATCTGGCGCTGCTGGGAATAGCTTCTGGCACGTTGATTCGCCTGAGTCGGCATCTGCCCTGATAAGGGATCGAACATGATTGTATCCTGAGATGTAATAGTATGCTTTAGTGAATCGTGACGAGGTTAATTCTAGTTAACGCTCACATCTGTTTGAACCAACGACTATCGCTGCTGCTGGAGAACCCGTCAAGTTGCAGCCCGTTATTTTCTCTGGCTCGAAGCGGCTGAGACACTCCCCTGTCTGATCCTCAGGCAGGCGCACAGTCACTCCTATTTTCGTTTCTGAGTTTATATTGTTCCTTATCCGATTTCCCCTTGTTTCGTCAAGAGACGTTATGCGGAGATCCACCTGACGGACAGTGCTTTAACACAAGCGCCGCTCTCTTATGAAAAGCTTAGGGACACACTCCATATGCAAAAAGTGTACAGGACAACAGATTGTATTCCACCACGTAAAAAAACACCAGAGACCATAGAATCTCTGGTGCAATGAGTATAAATCGAACGGAGCGCAGTCAGTCGACATTCAGAAAAATCGCCAGTCCCCCTGTTTTATCAGAATCCAGATTTGGCGACCACATCCTGACCGTGCCTTAAACCAGCAGGTGTCAGCAGGCGGGCATACACTCGGGGATCCATCTTCGGTGACAACGATCTTCCACTTCCGTCACACAAAATAACATTCACAGCACCACTGGGGTGATTCGAGCTGGGGCGCCAGGCTTGCCCTTCCCCGGCGGAATGGTTCGCATCGATTCGCGAATCAGAGTGGTCGGTTTTCAAATTGAAATCAGCCGGCAACTTCAGAGAGGGGCCAGTCAGAATCCCTTCCACGTCGACTCCAAATCCCAGGTCGCCGGTATAGATTGAGGACCACTTCCCGGCCTGCAGATTCTCCGAGAGCATCAGTGTCTGCGTCAGTCCATCAGCTGCTGCGATATAATCGAGCGACATGCCGGACTTCCAGGGGCGCCAGAATACTCCCGAGGCAAACTTGACGGGCAGGTCTGTGTCATTGTCGGGATCAGCATCAAATCCCCCATCTGGACTGTCCACAACGTGAGACGTATCTGCTGCGGAATTGTAATGGGATGTCACATATCCGATGTTCGCACAATAAGAGAGCCCGCCAGATTTCACCGTATCAGAATCATCCGGGCAGACAAAGACCGGAATTTGAGCCGCATTGAATCGATCGAGATCTGCTTTCGCATGCTGTTGCGCCGCGGACGTCTCCCCCGCCGCGACATAAGCGGCCAGTTCCCAGCGTTGATAAAAGGCGACCTGATCCAGGTAAGGCAGGATCATCACAAACAGCGACATATCGTCATTGCCAGCATTCTTGCCAGGTCCATTCATCTGGTTGGGACTGACCAGCGGGGGCAGATGCGCGTTCGCCTCAGAAGAATAGTTGATCGCAGCCAGACCGACGTTTCTCAAATTATTAAGACAGGATAATCTTTTGGAACTATTTCTTGTCCTCTGAATCGCGGAGAGACTGAGTGATCCCAGCAGCGTGATCACGGCCAGTGTGATTAACAGTTCGACCCAGGTAAATCCCCACCGCTGGCAGATCTCATTTTTTCGTTTCCCGCTCTGCATTTCACACTCTCGATTCCCGATTTGATCAGCTCATATCAGATTGGATTTGGACTCCCGATCAGAAGGACTTTTCGTCCAGCTCTGCCTGGCCGTTTGGTTGTCCCGCTGGAGTGATGAGTCGGGCATAGATTCCTGGATCAATATCAGGGCTCAGCGATCTTCCACTGCCATCACAGAAAATCACATTCACTACACCACCGGGGTGATTTGAACTGGGCCGCCAGGCCTGACTTTTTTTAGCGCCGGTCTGGGATCCAATGCTTGAGTCCGTCGAGGTTGTGGCATTCTCGAGAGTGAAATCCGTTGGCAGTGTGAGTCGAGTTGTGCCGCTGGAATACATGCCCTGCATGTCGATGCCAAAACCGAGACTGCCGGTATCGGTGGATGACCAGTTGCCCGCCTGCAGATTTTCTGAGAGCATCAGTGTCTGTCTCAGACCATCTCCTTTCTGGGAGATGAAGTCGAGTGACATACGAGATGTATAAGGTCGCCAGAAAACTCCGGTAGCAAATTTCACCGGGATGTCTGCTGTTGTCTTGATGTCGCCATCCAGCCCGCCGTCGGCACTGTCGGGACGGTGCGCTCTGTCAGTCGCAGTATTATAATGAGAGGTTACATAACCCACATTCGCGACATAAGAGAGTGCCCCCTGTTCTGTGTTCGCCGCGTCGTCAGGGCAGGTGAAGACGGGGAAACGTGTCGCATTCAGATTCGTCAGTAACGAAACCGCTTCTGCATTCATCGTGGCACTGGAAGCCTGACTGGCGGTCTCATCCCAGCGCTGGCGAAAACCGACGTTATCCAGGAAAGGCAGAATCGTCGTGCACCAGGTGAGGTCGTCGTGCGTCGCCTGTGGATTGGGGGCATCCTCGGTAGAAACGCTCATATTCGGATCCACCAGCAGCGGCAGTTCCGCATTTGCTCCGGAGGAGAAGTTAACGACAGCCAGGCCCACGTTTCGCATATTATTCAGGCAGGCTAATTTCCTGGAGGGAGCCCGGGCGCTTTCTACAGCGGGCAGAGTCAGTGCCACCAGGATTACAATAATCACGATCACCACAATTAATTCGGTCAGCGAGAAACCACTTCGCTCCGGTCGTTTTGTTTTTTGAATCTGCATGCGAGTGCCCCTTGAAAGAAATGACAAAGAGAGGTGTCTCGTGCGTTTCTAACGCCCAGAAGGAAACAGACGAACAGAAAGCACGCGCCCATACAGTATGCGGTCGAGATATGAAAAAAGCACCAGAGACCCGCTGATCTCTGGTGCCCGTTTGTTTGAACCGATTTGAGAAAATGACTCAAATGATGGTTGCAGGATCAGTCTTCAGATTAGAAGGATGCTCCATCAACAACAGCCTGACCATAACGCAGACCAGCAGGTGTCAGCAGACGAGCGTAAACGCCAGCGTCCATCTGTGGTGTCAGTGATTTTCCACTGCCGTCACAGAAGACAACGTTCACAGCACCACTGGGGTGGTTAGAGCTGGGACGCCAGGCCTGTGATTTGGCGGCAGTCAGGTTGGAACCGATGCGTGAATCGGTACCGCTGGTTGTGTTAACCAGGTTGAAACCGGAGGGCAGAGCCAGAGTGGTTGCACCACTGGAGTAGACACCTTGCAGGTCGACACCAAATCCGAGACTGCCTGTATCCTGGCTGGACCAGTTACCAGCCTGCAGGTTTTCGCTCAGCATCAGGGTCTGAGTCAGACCGTCGGCAGCTGAGATGAAGTCCAGAGACATACGTGAGGTGTGAGGACGCCAGAAGACGCCGGAAGCGAATTTGACAGGAATATCAGCAGTCGTCATCGCATCACCGTCCATACCACCATCGCCGGCCGGGTGATGTCCTACACCGGTCGAAGAGTCATAACCAACGCCGGCAGCGTTGTAGTTCGCAGTCACATAACCAATGTTAACGGCATAGGACAGTGCAGCCTGATCCGTACTGAACTGGTCATCCGGGCAAGTGAAAACCGGAAAACGATTGTTGTTCAGGGCAACGAAAGCATTGTAGTTGGCGTTTGAAGTACCACCAGTTGAGGCGTCTGAAATAACGCTGGCCAACTGATCCCATCGTTGACGGAAACCGACATTGTCGAGGAACGGCAGAATCGTCGTGCACCAGGACAGGTTGTCAAATCCGGCGTTCGCATTAGGAGCAGCGGTTGTGCTGACGGCAACGTTGGGATCGACGAGCAGCGGCAGCTGTGAGTTAGCGCCTGAAGAGAAGTTGACCACAGCCAGGCCGACGTTCCGCATGTTATTCAGGCAGGACACTTTCCGTGCAGCGGCACGGGCACTCTGGATCGCCGGCAGTGTCAGCGAGACCAGGATACCGATGATGGTGATGACCACCAGCAGTTCGATCAGCGTAAACCCTTTACGCTTTTGCAGTTTTTGTTTTACTCTAAGAGTATGCATTGTCATTCTCCTCACTAAGAATACGGTTCAAACTGATTATATATTACTTGTTTACAAGTAGCAAAAACAAACTCTAATTCGACGTGTTTTGACAGGAATCCGACGCTTCTCCGGCTTTAACCTGCCTGATCGGAACAGACGTTGTAAACATCCACCCCTGTTGACTTTACCCAGTGGCCCGCAACCGAAGTTGTTCACTCAGGTAACATGGCTTTCCCCCTCCCAGTTGTGTCAGATTTATCAATTATACCCACTTGCCCAGTTGGACAAGCCGGGTAAAACGGTCGTTTTATTGTTGAATCGTGTGACGGTAACGAATCAGGTTTTTCCAGTGGTCAAATTTACCCGTGCTGGGTTCAAATGCCTGCTCTGCCCGCGTCCGATCGATGACGAAGAAGCCCCGATAGTCAGGCTGGTTCGCGGTCCGAGCCGGATCAAAGGGTGACAGTCGCCCCCCGATCTGCACCGGACTGCCATACGTCGTGGTTCCTGCACCAGAGGCTTCGAAGTAAGCGACTGACATGAAGACCACAAACGTGTTACTCCGTGTTGTCGTGTTCGCAGCAATCTTGGATAACAGACGATTACGCGTATGGAAGTCAACTTTGTTTGTGGCAGCAACTGTCCCCAGGTGCTCGCCTCCCGTAGCAACTTCAAACAGTAGTCTGGGGTTGTAATTCGTTGAGCTGAAATCAGCTGGCAGACTACGATAGATCGTATTTTCACGCAGATTCCGAACAGCTGTCTGATCCCCCCCCGTTGGAATGTTTCTCTGGAGACTGCGGAAGGGAACCGCCTGTTCGTTGACCACCTTGGGATTCCCTGGAATACGGGGTTCACTCCCAGCAAGACCAGGTATGCCATAGCAAATAGGATCTCGAGAATTCTGGAACTGCTCCCACCAGTTAGCACCACCCAGGTGCGGTGCAGCCAGTGGTGGGTTCCGATCATTGATCGCCAGATTCAGTAAAAAGGCATCGGAATCATCCAGCAACGCAGCCAGGACTGAAGGATGCCGGATTGTATTCAGGTTGATGCGTCCTGGCACGCGAGGATCTGCCAGCGGATTTCCCAGTTGCAGGTGAGCTCGTGTCGGAACCTCGACAAATTCGAGTAGTCGATACCAGCGGTTGTCATCAGTTGCAACACCATCATCGGGGCCACTCGGATCCAAAAATTTCTGTATTCCAGCGAATTTAACATCGTCATTTTTAATTGCACTAACGGACGTATCAGTTCTGGTCTGCCACCCATTTTCTGTTGCCAAGTCACGGGTTACACGATTGGGGCCGATAACTGGAATCGAGAAGAGTTCGACCACTGAGGCAAAATCACGGTCAAAGTGGGGTTGCCAAACATCAAATCGTGGGTGATCGTCAGAAAAGGCCCAGCCACGTTCCGCAGCGTTGTCCGGAGTCGAGTCGCCGTCATCATCGAACGTCGCGATCCCTGGCAACCCATCAGGGCCCAGATCACCGGCCCCGGTATTGGAGTTGGTCGTTCCTACTGTGTTGGCACGGTAACCTGTCCCAGAACTACCTGCTGCGTGAGATCCCTGCCCGATACCACGAGCGTAGAGCGGCTGAGACCGTTCATAACTTTGCAGTTGATTTAACTGAGTTTGAATTTGCGTGCTCATATCCGATTCCTGCAACGCGAACTCATTCATTATCGCAGAAACGACCATACTGTCGACTTCCACCCATGGGTTATCTTCGTCAGCAGCAGTATTGAAGGCTGGAGTGTCTCGCCCCAGATGAGCACGCCTCATCAGACGTACAACAAAGGTTAGTGTGTCAAATTCTTCTCCTGAAGAAGGTACAGTATTAGAGCCATTCAGAAAATCACCACGATTGGCTAATGGAGTAACAATGTCGTTTTCACTAGTCAACCTGAAGTCACTGGCATCATCATCGGTAATCAAATCCGTCGCGGGACTCGAAGTGTCTCGGGGGACAATAATTGAGAAGGTTGGCGCACCTCCAGAGAAATTGGGATCAACGCGGAGAAAACTCTTACGGGGCATCCCTGACATCGGGTCTATGTTTTCACTATCTCCCGCGGAACGAATACTATAAATACCTCCTCCGGGAACGGTGCCGCTACGAAGGGTTAATCTTCTTTTATGTGAATCATCAAAACCACCAGCAAGTTCGGCAGGTACATCATCAAGCCAGTCATTTCCGTGCCCCAAACCATCAAGATCAGCATAGTCTTCGGGTGCGGTTTGAACTTTAGGCTCCAAACGAATCTGCCAGGCATCATTGGCAAAACTAACGGTACGGGTGCTCGCATTTCGCAGCTCGATGTAAGAGAAGTATCGATCTTTTTCGTCATCGTAGTCGGTCGCATCATGATTGACTGGATTTGACGAAGAGTCCTCGACCCGGGGCGCTTTGATCGCCAGAAATTCGCTGAGCGTCAATTTCTGTGCTTCGACACCAAACACCTCCGCACGATCACCACCCTCATCTGTGTAAGGGTTATCATCTAGACTCCAACCATCAGATAAATTGGTGTCATATTCGAAGCGTGTGATTACATCATCAGGATCAAGAGCATCAACCAGATTGACAGCAAACTGAGCCATTTCTCTGAGCTGTGAAGGCGTGTAAGGAGTCGCATTTAGGGTGTATTGAGTTGAGTCACTTCCGCCACCAAACGTGTAGAGCATAACATAGTAATCACGTGCCATCCGCTGACGGTCATAACGAGCCCAGATCTCCTGGTTGTTTGCCAGAGACATCGAATTTTCGGCTTGAGGAGGGTAGGATGGCAATACCGCAGGATTACCTCGCCATTCAGTGGATGGTGTAGTTCTATAAAGAATCTTCGAAGCAGGGAGCGCATCTAGTTGACCATTCCCGTTCAGATCTTCTCCCGGGTCAAGAGTACCATCATCATCAACATCTTCACCAGGATGTGGAGTCAAGGGACGAGTCGTCACTGTACGTCCTGTACCTGTATCCTCGAAAACTAAAAGCTCGTTAACATTCAACCTCATCTGCAATTTAGCGGTATCATCTGAGTTAGAATTGATATTTAGCAATGCACGTAACTCGCGTCTAAAGGGATCTACTGTGGCAGATGGAAAAGTAGGTGGAAACAGCGTACCACCAGCAGACTCCCAGTTACGCAAACTGGGTACAGCAGACATACCGAACTGCTTGCGGTCCCAACTCATCGTGGTGAATTTTTTACGAATCTGATTACCACGTTTATTGATGGTTGCTGCCCGGCCAAAGTTGAACGGCAGCAGGTTTTCCAGGCGGGAGTTGACGCCCGTGTCATCCTGGTCGGTCTGGCTCATATGCAGAAAGGCCAGATCGTCGGGGGTGAAAGGTTCATCATAGGGGCGTTGTACCTTTTCCATATCGACGGTAATTTCATCAGCATCGTCCATCAGGACGCCGAAGCTCGCTGAGGAATCGGCGACGGAATCCTTGAAGAAGGTCAGTCCGCTGTTGTAACGGATGCCGCCGGCAATCTCGAAATCCTGATAGCCTTTCCAGCCGTTATAGCCTACCAGAGCCTGACGGTAGCTCGCACCGGTTTTGTTGACTCTCCCCGAACCATTGAAAGCCAGGGGATGCATGAAGGAATGCACGTTCGCCCGGTTGCCCGCCAGGGATCCACTGAGGACGCCCCCTTCGTAACGGTTGGCGTTATCATCGACCAGGGTCTGTCCGGCTCGCGGGAAGGCGACCACGGGGGACCCGCTGGCATCAACGATGTAAATATTGTCTGTGGGATTGGTGCGGAGTGCATCGTACATCCGGTTGGGTTCGCCCCAGCGACCGGCGTAGAGGTCGATGACATCACTCTGAGTTCCATTGGCGATCGGACTGGGTGCAGTGAATTCGGGCCGTCCGAAGTTCAGGAAGAAGTATTCCATGTTCGATACTTCACGCCAGTCCCGGGTGTTTTCATACGCCGTCTGGAAGTCGCCTGCCCCCGCATAAGCACGAGGTGAAGCGATAGCACCATGTGGGTAAGGATAGCCACCGAAGAACAGACGATGCTGCTGGAAGACGTCGGCTGCTGAGGCGGATGATTTCAAATCGCCGCCTGAGGTTTCCAGTTCCGGACGGGCATTGAGTACCCACTGGGGATTGACTTCCCCGGGTGAGGAGAGCCCCATGTTGGACCGGGAGAGGAACAGATACTTGTCGGTATAGATCGAGCTGTGCTCGCCAAAGAAATTATTACTGGGAGTGTAGTTCAGATCGATATCGCCGGGGCGTCGCATGTTGCCGGCCGTATTCAGGTTGACCAGGCCGTCCATATCGTAAACGGTAAACGAGAACAGCGGCAGAATATATTTGGTTGGATCGCTGGGACTCTGAATCGGCGGAAAGTCGAGGTCCATCCAGATCCCTTCCAGCAGACCGTCGCTGTCGTTGTCGACATCAAGTTCGACGACCGGAGCTCCGAGGTTGAAGGAATTCGTGAAGATCCCCAGTTCGCCATGAGTGGTCGCATTCCCACCGGGATTCGTCAGCGGCTGAAAAGGGAACGAGCTCGTGAATCGAGGTGTCGTCGTAATAGTGCCATCAGGGGCCACGAAAACATGGCTGGGATGCGGACGTAAAACCATTCTTGTTGTTTCTTGTTCAGGAAGAACAGAACCATCATTCTCATACCAGTCATTGACATGAACACCAGTATTACTATTTCGTAAAAACTGTGGCCTGAGGAAAGACGGAATGACAACCCGACTCCAATTCCCGTTTAAAAGCGTGTACCCGTCGTAAGCCAGGAACAGGTTATTGATATCGGGAGCCGTGTAATCGACGTCCGGCTTCGGAAAAGTGGCCGTATCTGGATATGTAACTCCATTGTAAGCGGTGGGGCTCAGATTGATATTTTTGAATACGGCATTGTCAGGGGTCGTATTATAATCCTGGTCAACCGCCACGATCCCAGAGGTATCCATGATGACGTTAATTCCCTCCCCATTAAACGGGTGTAGGTCAGAACCAAACATGTTAGTCAACATGGAATACCGATTGATTGTTTCCTCTGTTAATCCGGTCGCCAATGCACTGTTGTAAAGTCCATTCTCGGGGCCTTTGACGAGTTGTTCCAGACCCCAGTTGAACAGAACATCGGCATCGAGGCCGGGGTCGGCTTCGTTGAGCGAGGCTTCTGTGAAGTACTGCGCGCTCCGCTCTTCCTGGGCTGCGAAGGTGTAGAAGACTACCCCGAGCAGGGAGAGCATCGCCAACAGGGCGATCACGACCAGCAACGTCGATCCGCGTCGGGACCGGTTCAGCTGAGTCTCATTGTTCTGTTTTTGTTTAAGCTTCATGGGTTTCATCTCAAAACCTCCCAAAGTGACCAAAGGCCGTGGCCCGGATTCGGCACATTGGGGAAATTGCCTGCTGAGTTGTGTCTGTTAACCTTCACCCTTATTCCGCAACGGCTGAATGAGGGTCATCTGCCTGAGCTGTCCACTGGATTGATCTTCGTAGCGAATTTCGATGCGAATCGATGTCAGGGGAGCAGCCCTGGGAACTGGTGTCTGGTTAGCCAGATCGTAAACGGGAACCTGGGGCGCAACAGCGGAAACTGTTGAATCGGACAACATCGGATAAGGTGGATCCTGATCGCCACCACTGGAGACGGCCCGAACGTGCCAGGTATCAAATACGTTCTGAAATACATTGTTGCCGTGAACCGTGTTCTGGCGTGCGCCCGGAGCAAAGCGAACCGCGGTTGCACCGCCGATATCGACATAGTCCTGGGCACCGTCATCGAAGACTTTGATATCAAACGAACGCACATTGGAAAGCACCAGGTCTTCTGAGCGACGCGATCCGTTACGGAGCAGGTCGATGACACGATCGTTGGGATTGACCAGCAGGGAGGGGCCGGACGGATCCATGGGATTGCCGCCACCACCGATAGAAGAATCTGTCAGATCCTGTGGGTAGTTGAAGTGCCGATGTGAAGTCTCTTCATGGGTGAACCGTCCGATGAACAGTTCCGGGTTCGAACCGGCAGAACTGGGTACGAATTCGCGGGAAAGGCCTGTCCCGTGATTAAAGCCGAACCGATATTGCGGCATACCAAGTGGATACCGCACTTCACTCCCGGTCGGGTCGTTATTTTTCAGCTCGCTCAGGTCATGAAAATGGACATAAGGGTTCATCGGATCAACGACATCCCTGAAGGCCGAGAAATCAAAGTCACGCCAGAAATTGTCGCCGGAAGTATATGCTTCCCCATACAGAGGACCGGGAGTACTGGTTGACCTCAGAAAGAAGGGCGTACTATTGTTATCTGAGGCTATAGGCTGTGCCGTCTGCGTGCTGGAAAGCGCCAGCGGTTCGCGAATCAACATGACCCGTCGATAGAGATTGCTGCCCCGCAAAAAGTAGGAGATTTCGGCTGCAGAAGACTGCGACGTTCCATCGGCGGTAATACGACCGTCATCGGCCTCCGGCTGGTTGGGATGGCGTGACAGAGTCGTTCCACCACTGGGGGCACGACCACTCAGATCGACGGCTTTACCGTAATAGAAATCTTCGGTGTCGTCTGCACGAGACGGATTCGCATAACGGGAAACCGTAAACTGAATGAAATCATCCGTATCATCGTTCGGATCATTTTCCGAAATGTAGAAGTAACCTTTCCGGTCCTCTTTGTGGTACAGATAGCTGCGGGGATCGGTGGGAGCAGGATTGACGCCTGCGGGCGTTGTGAAAGTCTGATAGTTACTGAATGGGAGCAGGTACTGGAACGTACGGCTATCCAGGTCTGCTTTCAGCACGGTGACCAGCAGACGTTCCCGCTGATCGTTTTCGGAAATCCCCCGCTGCGTGGTCATGGACCCGGAGAGCAGCTGGAAAATTTCGGTAAACATCAACATCATCAGCAGGACCAGGGCGACTGAAACCAGCATTTCGACCAGCGTAAAACCGGCGCGGACGCCGCGATTGGCGGCGCTGCGATCTGTAGGCCCCTGTTGTCTGATGTGAAAGGTGTTCATAAATAACTTCGCTTTATAACGGATGACTGACTGTCATTATTGATTTCAAATACTAGCGTGTTTTGTTGCCTAACGGATAAACCTGTACGACGTGCGGCATGAGGATCAGACCTGAAGCCGGTGTGTCATCTGCACTGGGGTTGATTGACTGAATGATGGGTTGATCCAGTGTGATATCTGCTGTGGGGCTACCGATCGGATAGTTATCCACTTTCTGAATGCGGTACCAGCGGGCGTTGATGGTATCGAAGACATAACCGCCCCGCTTGAGATTGGGTGGATCCACATTCGTGTTAAAGCGAACGCGGAAGGCACGCCGCCGGTAATCATCGGACCCAGCGGCCCCCTGCTCTCCTGCCTGTTCGTCGGTGGAACCATCGTTGTCGTCATCCACCCCCGAGATTCCCCAGTCCCCGTCGGGACCTGGTAACCACTGGGCAACGAAGTTTTCGACTTCGTGAACTGCTTCAAATTCGGGTGAAAAGTTGCGACGGAAGAAAACCACGACATCGACCGAGGCGATATCGCTGGCGATCGAACGACGGACGGTCAACAGGTAGGAGTATTGTGGATCGAGTGTCTCAAGACGGATCTTGGAAATACTGTCATACAGACCGTTGTTGGGCAGCGGATCAGAAAAACTGATTGTCGCTGCACCGCTGTTGATATTCGCGCCGGTAATAAAACGTTCCTGCATCTGCTTACCGGTGGTATCGTAAATCAGAATCCGCCCACCGACGGCCGACCCGGTTGCCGGAGTGACGATCTGTGAGACTTCATCCAGGTTGACAACCCCGGAAGCGATATCGTTGGCATCGATTGTAATCGTGTCGCGTGCCCCGTTGATTCCAGCTGGAATTCCGGAATAGAGTTCATCCCAGCTGTCCTGCTGGGTGAAGAAATTCAACGCCTGCAGCTGTGTCGTCAGGCCTGCATTGAAGCGACGGATGTTTGGAAACGGACTGCTGGAGCCATCGTTACCGAACCGGGCTTCGAGGCCGGTCCCATCCAGTGAGGCATAGTAGGCACCGAGGGGATCCACCACGTATTTGCGGTTTGCCCGCTGATGGGCGATATGCCCGTTCGCATTCAGAGTGCCATCCGGATCGAAGACAAAGTGAGTCGGGAAGGAATCGATGAGTGCTTCCGCGTTGTAACGCAATACGGTCGCGTTTGTCAGCTGAGTCGCCTGGACTCCCCGCAGAATGGAAATCGGAAACAGGGACGCGAGGGAAACCACACCGATGCTCATAATCATGACTGACATGAGAACTTCCATCAGCGTCACACCGGCGCGCTGCTGTGAACCGGGAGTGCGAAGAACGGGTTGGCCTGATTTGAAACGGAATGTTTTCATTTGGCGGTCTCCCCGGATTCTGCATAGTAAAAGACATCAGGTGCCTGTCCGGTAGGAACGCTGACCGCGTTATCGAAGAACAGCGGATAGGCGCTGACATTCCCCGTGCGGGTAAAAATGGAGAGTAAAGAAGGAGTCGAATTCAATTCCACTTTCCAGGTGACACCGCCATCGGTAAAGGTGGCGCCTTCGGTGCGAGCAGTTGCTCCCATGAAAATGGAGGGGTTGCTGCCACTCGTGCCGGTGGATGACACTGCCGTATACATGCGATCGTAAGGTTTAAAATTCATATCCCAATCAAGGGTACCGGGCGTGATGTACCGGGCAGGTAAGAGCACGCGGTCCCCTTCGGAATAGCCTGTGGTTGAGAGCCAGGTCGACCGGGCATTTTCAATGGTATCGATGACGAAATGAATCTTGCCCCCTCCCGCTTCGCTGCCGGAAACGGAGCCACGGGGTGAAAACATCAGGTCAAGCTGGCTGGAATAGAGACGGATATCATCTGATCCGGGCCAGAGGTATTCACCATTGTCATCGGTACCGCCGGAACCATCATCATTAACGCCGGCTTTTCCGGGCTGACCATCATCACCGCCAGACACACCTGTAATCCGCCAGCTGGCGGGCAGGTAGGAACGATCGAGGTCGATGCAGGTATTGTTAGGAAGCAGTGTCGGCTCTTCTCCTGAAAGTACCACAGGGGGCAGCTCCAGCAGATAGGTCGAAGGACCACTGCCGGGTGCGAAGGCCACAACTTCAGAGGTATCGGACGTACCCGGGTCCCGGTAGGCTGTCGTCAGGCGGAGGATTTCGGTTCCCCCGGTCACGGGTGATTGATTCAGATTGATAGTGTACCAGGATCCGCTGGCATCGCCGGGGATCTTGATCCGAGCACCATCCACCAGCTGACCACGGTTGTAAAGGAAATTCCAGTCAGTACCATCACCACGCACATGCAGGATCGTATCAGGTGTGCCATCACCGATAGTATCGATGCGTTCCAGGCGAATCACACCCTGGCTCCAGTCAGGGCTGGGCGCGATATAAACCATGCTGGTCACCATGGCTGGATTATTCGGATCAACCAGGAAACGAACCCCCCGGGGTTCCTTGGCATAGATGGCCCGGTCGCGAGCCCCCGCCAGGTAAGACTGAACCTGTCGTGAGGCACTCCGCGTCACATCGCTGGAGAGTGCCAGATTGATCGAGGAGACGGTCATCACGGCCAGAATCGCCAGGATGGAAATCACGACCAGCAGCTCGACCAGCGTAAAGCCAGTGCGGCGTTCTGATGTGAATCGCAGCGGTAACTGATTGTCCTTATGAAAGGCGTACATAGACGTTACCTTCCTCCGGCTCGTTGATTGTGGTTGGTAATATTATCGAAGACACCTTCGACAATAGGAATGACCGGCTGTGCCAGCACACCCGTGTTGACTTCGTCGTGCGGTTCCTGCAGCCCCAGGATGCCATCCTGGCCAGCGGAAACGATCAGGGGCAGCCAGAATGTATTCATGACGCCATACTGACCGGTCACATACTGTGAGTCTGCACTGCTGTTAAATAACGGCGTCAGCAGATCCCCCGAACGATTGTTTTCGTGCTGGATCCGACCTTGAGGATCGTCGGCGTCAACGTTCATAGGGTCTGCTTCGTTGAATCCGGCTGCTGAAGCGGGGGGCAGTCCGTTAAAGAAGGCACTGGCAATGTCCCGCCGAATAGTCGAACCATCAGGCTTGATCAGACGGGTCGGCCAGCGGTAGAACCGAAGTGGTTTGCCCCAGCCATCGACGAACTCCATGAGCCCGTCACCATCAGTGTCGGCAACTTCCGATGCGAGAAACGCATCTTCCCCGACCGGCGAGACCCCATAGGTTTCATGTTTGGTGAGGATGTAATACAGGTATTCCGAACTGATACTGGCACCAGCATCGGCCCCCAGATTTCCGGCAGCACCAGAAGCGACCCCCTGCTGGGCGTCCATGGCGGCATTGACACTCGGATTTTCCGCGACATATTGAGGCAGGTTCTGTCGAAAGATGTCTTTACGGACCAGGATTTCGACGACCGGCTTGGGAATACTGCGGTATTTTGCACCGTAGTTGTTCACCAGCGATGTATATTTCTGCCCCACCAGGGACTGCAGCTGCTGCTGGTTTTTCGTGGAGTCGAGTGCTTTCCGCATGGCTTCGATGCGATCCTGCATCAGACCATTCACTTTGACGATGGTCGACATGGTCTTTTTCTCACGCGCTTTATTCCCGATGTTGCGAACCACAAATGCGGACGTAGCAATCAGGAACAGCAGAATGCCAATGACCACCAACAACTCGACGATCGTAAAACCGCTTCGCGCTGATCGAACAGATTGATGAGTTATATTACGACGCATTGAAAACCTGACATCATTGATGAGAGAGACACAAATGAATTTATGAACTACTGACTACTTCAACGCCCCGCCGACAAAATTGGTGATATTGTCTGCTTCAACAGTCCGACCGGCCGGGAAGTTTTTATTGGCGTCATAATTGCCGCCGGTCCCGAACTGATAGTCAGCACCGGGTGAAATAATCTGATATGACTTGGGCTTGAAAGGTGTACTGTTAGTCGACGGAGTCGTTGAAGGATCTCCCTGGAAATAGACGCTGGTCATACCTGTCCCGGTAATATCCGCCACGCGATAGCCGCGTCCGTCATAGCTGCTGACGTAGATATAAGGCTTCTGTTGACTGGGAAAGGGATCAAGGAATTCGGGGGAAAGATCACCGTCTGTATCAACAAAACGACTGTTATCAAATTCGAAGTAGGGCCCCAGACGTCCGGAATTCGTCGCTGTCAGAGAAGCAGAGTAACCTGGATCTGCTGAAGTATGGCCGGGATTTAGAAAAGGACGGGCTGGATTTTTTGAGAAGCCAAACACCCGAAACGTGCCATCAGCAGCCCGTTCCGAAACACCTCCCAGGAAGAAGACCAGACATTCCCCTGCATTCAGTGCAATCACGTCTGTGGTGTCCCCATCCCCGTTGATATCTTTATCAAGGCCGAAGTTAAACTGTGGCCACATTTTGCGGATCAGTCCTTTGCTGCGCTGATCCCAGGTGGCACTGCCGGATTCATAGAGCACGATGCCACTGGGGGGATCCATACCGAAATCCTGCCTGAAGGCAGTAATGGCACCTTCCAGGCTGGTAATTTCCGTTCTGACGTTCGCCTGCTGTGCTCGGAGACGGACGGCACCTACGGCGGGGATGAGGAGGCCGATCAGAATCAGGATGATCACGATCACAATCATGAGCTCGATCAGAGTAAACGCACTCCTGTTGTGCTGCGACGCCGAAGGGGCATTTGGCGACCGTTTTTGCATTTTTAACTCCTAACTCTTTTCATTGATTCATTTTAGCATTAGAAAACATCCCGTTTGCCTGATACAGGCGGGTTCAGCCGGGACTTTTCTACAATATATATAGGGCAAATTTTATGCCCGACTTTCACTATTTAAGTTAAGTCATTTTTATATAACAACTTATCACCATTCAGGCAGTATCAGAGAGGGGCGAAAAACTGTATTATTCTGCAACACCCCTCTCAAAATACTACGATATAACTAGGACAAATCGTTGAGCAATTTAATCAGAGGCATGAAGAGTGCGATGACGATGAACCCCACGATGAGCCCCAGTACGATCACCATCAGAGGTTCCAGCAGACTCACCAGGGCGTCCACGAGCACAGCGACTTCTTCGTCGTACACATCCGCCACCTTGTAGAGCATGTCATCGAGCGCACCGGTCTCTTCACCCACGTCCACCATGTTGACCACGATATCATCCACGATGCGGGCTTCCTTCAGCGGAACCGCCATGGTCTCCCCTTCGCGGATCGCGGCATAAATCGTATCGAAGGCCCTCTGGAAGACCATGTTCCCCGCCGTGTCACGGGCGATGATAATCGCTTCCAGAATGGGTACCCCGGATGAAATTAATGTCCCCAGCGTTCGACAGGTTCGCGCGGTCACCGACTTACTGATAATTTTCCCTAACAAGGGTATTCGTAGCGAAATCCAGTCGACAATAAACGCTCCTTTCTTGTTCTTCCTCACAATCTTGATGAAGATCCAGAGCGCAATCGGAACGGCCGGGAAAAGATAGAAGTAGTTCACCACAATATCACTAACATTCATGAGCATGAGCGTAATACCGGGTAGTTCAGTACCGAAGTCGAGGAAGATCTTTTTGAACTTCGGAATAATCCAGTACATGATGAAGCCCACGATCAAACTGGCTACCGTGATCACGGCGACCGGATAGATCATCGCCCCCTGCACTTTTTTCTTCAGACTCTGGGCCCGTTCCTTGAACTCGGCCAGACGCTGCAGAATGATTTCGAGCGCACCACCGGCCTCACCGGCTTTCACCATGTTGACGTACAGGTTATCGAAGCACTTAGGCTGCTTGGCCATGGCTTCGGAGAGCGTGTTCCCCGATTCAATATCTTCAATAACGCCATCCAGGGAGGCTTTGAGCGGCCCCGGTTTGGCCTGCGATTCCAGAATTCGCAGACTTCTCAGGATCGGCAGACCAGCGTCCTGCAGCGTGGATAGCTGACGGGTGAAGGTACAGAGCTGTTTGGGACGCACGCCGCCGATGGAGAACCCACCTTTCTTGGCGCTGGCTTTCTTGGCAGCTGCCCCCCCTTTGCCGCCTGCTCCTTTTTTCTGTTTTTTGCCGCGGCCTTTTTCAGCAATTTTGGTAACGAAAAAGCCCTTCTCTTTGATCATGGTCTGGGCATCGGCTTCGGAAGGTGCTTCGATGGTATCTTTGACCTCGAGCCCTGTGTTATCCATGGCCTCATACTGATAAACCGGCATGGCGTTACTCCGTCATTAGTCGTCTTGAAAAAGTGTGTTTTGCATGTACCTGGTGGTAGCAGATTATTCGATATCTTCCATAACGGTTTCCCGCACGACCTCGTCGATCGTGGTGACTCCGTCAAAAATCAGTTTCAGCCCGGCTTCACGCAGCGTGGTCATTCCCTGGCTGCGTGCCACATTTCGAATGTCGTCGACCGACGCATCCTCGGTGATCAGGTCGCGAATTTCGTCGGTGACGTCCATGAGTTCATACAGACCGGTACGGCCTTTGTATCCCGAGTTATTACAGGTGGCACAACCTTTTCCATAGTAGAAGCTGTACTGTCGTGCCTGCTCGATGGGGAGTTGCAGTTCCATGAGCAACTCATCGCTGGGCTCGAACTCGGTCCGGCACTCTTTACAGATGGTTCGCACCAGACGTTGTGCCTGAATCGCTTCAACCGTCGCGGTGATCAAGAAGGTCGGAACCCCCATATCACGCAGTCGAGTGATCGCCGACGGTGCGTCGTTGGTGTGCAACGTGCTGAATACAAGGTGACCGGTCAAAGCACTCTGCACCGCGATTTCGGCGGTTTCGTAGTCACGAATCTCACCGATCAGAATCTGGTCGGGATCGTGTCGCAGAATCGCCCGCAGCACTGATGCGAAGGTCACCTGGATATCGGGATTCACCGGTACCTGAATCAGGCCGTCGATGTCGTACTCGATCGGGTCTTCGGTTGTAATAATTTTTTCTTCGATGACGTTAAGCTCATTCAACGCCGAGTAAAGGGTCGTGGTTTTCCCACTCCCCGTCGGGCCGGTCACCAGTACGATCCCGTTGGGGCGATGAATCATTTCGCGGAAACGGGTGAGTGTATTCGGATCCATGCCGATTTTATTCAGGTCTAGCTGAACCACGGTCCGGTCCAGAACTCGCATAACGACCGCTTCGCCGAACAGGGTAGGCAGCACACTGACACGCAAGTCGACCGGGTTGCCGCCGACGTTCAATTCGATACGACCGTCCTGCGGCAGACGCCGTTCGGCGATGTCGAGGTCGGCCATAATTTTGATACGGGAGACGATGGCATTCGCCAGGTGGCGGGGAGGAGGAACCATTTCATACAGCACACCGTCGGCGCGAACACGGATCTTGAATTCATCTTCAAACGGTTCCATGTGGATGTCGGAAGCTTTATCTTTAATCGCCAGCAGCATGACCATGTTGAGCAGCTTACGAATCGGAGCCGCATCGACGAGTTCATCCGTATCGGTGATGTTGTAGACGTTTTTGCCGGTCTCCTCACCCAGTTCATCCTCGATAGCTCCGATGACGTCTTCGATGCTGTCCTGATGCTCGGAGTAATGTCGTTCGATGGCCGCTTCAACATCTTTCAGGTTCGAAACCGCACCGCGGACATCGTATCCCAGAAAGTTACGCAGGTCATCGAGGGCTGCCACGTTCTGAGGATCAGCCATGGCGACGGTCAACACGCCGTCTTTCAGGGAAACGGGCATGATCTTGTAAATCGAGGCCATCGTTTCCGGAACCAGTTCCAGCACCTTGGGAGGAATATTGGTTTCACTCAGTTCAACAACAGGCATACCCCACTGTTCGGCGAGTGCCTGGGTGACCTGCTCGTCAGTCACGAGGCCCATGCGGATCGCCACCTGGCCGATCACTTCCCCCGGACTCTGCTTCTGTTCTTCCAGAATATCCCATAACTGATCTTCTGAAATGTATCCCAGATCGACCATGATTTGACCAAGGCGTCGTGCTGCCATGTGTGTCTACCTCTGATTAACACCTAGTTTATTCCAGACAGAAAAGGACGACGTCACTGTGTCGCCTTTCTGTTTTGATCTCAATCCTCAAAGTCATCGTCTTCGTCGTCTTCATCGTCATCTTCCAGGAGGCCCTTCTTGGCCATCGCAATCTTGGCTTTCAACTCACCTGGATTATTGGAGCGAATGACAACATC
Organism: Gimesia sp.; assembly: GCF_040219335.1. Lineage (NCBI taxonomy): Bacteria > Pseudomonadati > Planctomycetota > Planctomycetia > Planctomycetales > Planctomycetaceae > Gimesia > Gimesia sp. The sequence goes on from NZ_JAVJSQ010000020.1 coordinate 197,555, forward strand.
TTTTTCTTCACACAACCCGTCGCGCCAGAGATTGAACAACGCATCGTCGAGCAGCTGCATCCCGAATTTACGCCCTGTCTGAATACTGGAGTTGATACGATAGGTTTTCGCTTCACGAATCAGGTTCGCGATCGCGGGTGTAACGACCAGCATTTCATAAGCGGCGACCAGCCCCTTGGGTTTCTTAGGCATCAGCGCCTGACTCAGAATCCCGATAATCGAGCTGGAAAGCTGCGTGCGGATCTGGTCCTGCTGACTGGTGGGGAACACGTCGATAATTCGGTCTACCGTTCCCTGAGCACCAGTGGTGTGCAACGTTCCAAACACAACGTGACCCGTTTCCGCAGCGGTGATCGCCGCTGAAATGGTTTCCAGGTCTCGCATTTCCCCCACGAGAATCACGTCCGGGTCCTGTCGCAGAGCACGACGCAGCGCTTCGGGGAAGGTCGGCACATCCACGCCGATCTCACGCTGGTTAATGGTCGATTTTTTATGCTGGTGATAGTACTCGATCGGATCTTCCATCGTGATGATGTGGTGATCCATCGTGTCGTTCATATGATTGATCATACTCGCGAGGCTGGTAGTCTTTCCTGACCCCGTTGGACCGGTCACCAGGAACAGACCACGGGGGCGTTCCAGCAGGTCACCAATCACTTTGGGCAGCCCCAGCTGTTCGAACGTGAGGAACTCGTTGGGAATTCGACGCAGCACCATACCGATTTGGCCACGCTGCTTGAAGACGGACACTCGAAAACGCGCTTTTTCTCCAAACGCGAATCCGAAGTCGGTCCCCCCGACTTCCTGCAGTTCCTGCTGGTTTCGCTCGGGTGTGATACTCTTCATCAACGCGACGGTATCATCCGGCTCCAGACTTTTGGTTTCCAGGCGGACCATCCGGCCCCCGACGCGTACAACAGGAGGCTGCCCGGTGGTGATGTGCAGGTCACTCACCTTTTCTTTAACGACAGTCTCCAGCAATTTATCAATCTGAACTGTTGCCATCCAAAGTACTTTCTGAAAACGCGATATTTGGATCTGGAGCGTGTTCGACGAAGATCGGAAATGAGATCAACGCCGGAAATCGAGGATCATTCTGTGACTTGAGGCAATCCTTTTCTCAGAACGATCATGAACTTCCGGCTTTCCGTGAACCACCTGATGTAACAAGTTATCCGAGAACAAAATAACGTAGATTTAGATAAGACGATTTAGAAATGTATTTATGAATTCGGGCCGCTTTTGAGTGCGAATCCGATGTAATTATCCGGTAATGTCAGGCAAAACTCAACAAAATCAGGGAATTTAGATCAATATCTTCACATGAAAAGTCAGAACGATCAGCACCTGGAACCGGGTGATTGCCCTTAAAATGCTCCTGAAACAGAGTGTCTGAACGCGACCAGATTAAGAATCCATGCCCTTAGCCAGCTTCATTGCTTCCGAGAGTGTTGTGATGCCCAGCAGGGCCTTATCAGTAGCATCCTCTGCAAGTGATTTCATCCCGTGCAGGATGGCCTGCCGCCGAATGTTTTGTGAAGCCTCACTGCGGAAAGTCATCTCACGTATAGCGGAATTCATCATCATCAGTTCAAAAACCGCCTTACGCCCTTTGAAGCCTGTGTGTGAACATGTGTTGCAACCCTTGCCTCGATTGAAGATCGCTTTCTCCATCTGGCTGGAGGTGATACCGAGGTACTCCAGCTCCCCTGGATCGGGTGTGTATTGCTCCACACATTTACCACAGACAACACGCACCAGACGCTGTGCCATGACCGCCATCACACTGGAAGCCACAAGGAACGGCTGAACACCCATGTCGATCAAGCGTGTAATAGAACTGGGCGCGTCGTTCGTATGTAGGGTACTGAATACCAAGTGTCCTGTCAAAGATGCTTGAATTGCCATCTCAGCAGTTTCCACATCGCGAATTTCTCCCACGAGGATCACGTTGGGGGCCTGTCGCAACATAGCACGAATGATTCGGGAAAAATCCAGACCAATGCTGTGCTTCACTTCCACCTGATTGATACCAGGCAAATAGTATTCGACCGGGTCTTCGGCGGTAATGATCTTCCGGTCGGGTCGGTTCAGCTCACCCAGAGCACTATACAAAGTTGTAGTCTTACCACTCCCCGTAGGCCCCGTCACGAGAAAGATGCCGTTGGGGCGCCGAATGATCGTCTGGAAGCGGCGGTAGTTCTCTTCCGAGAAACCGAGGTTTCGAATCCCGACTTTAATGTTATCCCGGTCCAGAATACGCATGACCACTGCCTGGCCATGGTTGGTTGGCAGAATACTGACACGCAGGTCGTAGTCCTTACCGGAAATAGTGGTCTTGATACGACCGTCCTGCGGACGACGTTTCTCAGCGATATCCATTTTCGCCATAATCTTGAAACGGGAGACCAGGGCGGAGAGCAGACGGCGGGGCGGGCTGTCCCGTTCGATCAGGGAACCATCGATCCGGTACCGAATTCGGATCCGGTCTTCGAAGGGTTCGACATGAATATCACTGGCCCGCATATTAACCGCTTCACTAATGATCAGGTTGGCCAGGCGGATAACAGGGGCACTCTCGTCCTCTTCTTCTACACTGGTGGACGTCGCCAGCTCGGTCGCGGTGATATCGATCTGAGTTTCAGTGAACTCTTTCAGCATCGTATCGACCGACTCAGTCTCACTTTGACCATAATGCCGGTTGATTGCGGCCTGAATCGCTTCGATGGGGGCCATCACCACATCGATATCGCGGTTGATAATGAACCGCAACTTGTCCAGAACTTCGTACTTCATCGGGTCGTGCAGGGCGATCTGCAGTGAATCCCCCCGCATCCCCACTGGAATTACCGTGTTTTCACGGGCCATGGACTCCGGCACAAGTTCGATCACGGACTGGGGAATTTCCAGGCCTTCCAGCTCAACGAACTCATAACCATACATGGATGCCTGGGCCTGGGCGATCACCTCGGCTCCGACGTAGCCCAGCTTGACCAGCGCTTCCCCAGGAGAAATTCCCATTGAACTGGCCAGACTGGAAGCTTCGTCCAGCTGTGCGGGACCAAGATATCCATCATCGACTAACTGTTGCATCCAATCATCGGCCATTCAATTTCTCCACGGAATAGAATCAGATTTCACCAGCAACGCTTTTTGTTTGTCCCATAACGCATGCAGGGAATCAAGACTCTGGTTCGATCTGGTTTGTGAAATTTCTATGAACTCAAGGCGATTCGCTCGGCAGAAACAGGCTCCTGTTACGACTCCAGCACCGATCAAACTCAGTTCGACTGAGCTGATTAATCTCGGTTCATCATGTTTCGTTCAGGATAATAGTTTGCAGATAGGTCGAGCTAGAATTGCCTATTTTAATTTTGAAGTGAATGAGGAAGAGTGTCAAGCAAGTAATTGCTATACATAAAATACTCGAAGAGTTTTCCCCGGCAGGTTTTACGCCAAAAAAGGCGTCTCTATTCACTCATCGTCATTAACGGGGATCAGACTGAAAAAGAAACAGCCAGCTCCTGCATGGCAGAGAGCGTTGTCTCAATCTGAGACCGTGTTGTAAAAGGCCCGGGACTGAAGCGAATCGTGCCCCCCCACTCTACGGAACGAATTGAGTCATGAATGCGCGGAGCACAGTGCAGACCGGCTCGAACCTGAATCCCGAAGTTTTCATCAAGAATCGATGCCAGCACCTGTGGTTCCACCGCCTGATTGATCAGGCTGACCACCCCCACGCGGTCTGCTACCTCCTGCGGTCCGGGCACTTCAAAGCCAGAAAGAGAACGAAAGCTTTCCAAAAGACACCCCGTCAACTCCTGTTCGTGCCGCCTGATATCCTCAAGGCCTCTGTCCTGCAGGTATTCCAGTGCAGCTTTTAAACCAACCAGGCCGGGAGTGTTGTGGTTGCCCGCCTCGTATTTATCGGGTTGAGTCAGGGGCTGGGTCTCTTCTTCGCTGCTGGTTCCTGTCCCGCCCTGCTTCAGGCTTTCAACCTGCTCCGCCAGATCGGCCCGGATATAAACCAGCCCTGTCCCCAAGGGCCCCAGCAGCCCCTTATGGCCGGGACAGGCCAGAAAGTCGATCGGCTGCGCGGAAACGTTCAAAGGGAGATGCCCGACAGACTGTGCTGCGTCGACCAGAAAGAGTACCCCCGCCTCGCGTGCGATCTCTCCTACTTCATCAATAGGTTGAATGCTGCCGGTGACATTCGAAGCATGGTTCAGAATGATGAGCCGGGTATTTTTGCGGAGTGCCTGTTTAAAAGCGAGCGGATCGACCACTGACTCTGCATTCGCGGGGATATATGTGACCTCCAGCCCCCAGCGCTGTTTCAGTGTCTGTAAGGGACGGAGCACGGAATTGTGCTCAACATCGGATGTAATGACATGATCGCCCGGGCGGAGCAGACCGTGAATCACTGTATTGAGACTGTCGGTGCCATTAAACGTGAAGCTCACTTCTTCAGGTCGGCTCGCCCCCAGAACTTCAGCTGCCAGCTTACGACACTGATCTACATCAGATTGTACCTCGACCGATTTTCGATAGGCCCCCCGGCCGACAGGTGCACCGCAGTGGCGATTGTATTCATCGATGGCGGTGTAAACTGTATCCGGCTTGGGATAGCTGGTCGCCGCGTTATCCAGATAGATCAGCTGCTCGTTCATGTATCGTTCACCGTCAGGAAGGAACCTGCGAGATCAGCCTCCGATGGAATACATGGGACGATCGGGCTGAATGAAACGGGCGGTATTGATTTCGTGCCCCTCTTTTTTGGCAGCGATGCTCTTTTTCACGGCGTCGATGACTTCCGCATCGGGTGCGTCTGTACGGAATAGTTTGCGGATATCGGTCTCATCCAGGCTGAAAAGGCAGTTTCTTAACTTGCCGTCCGCAGTCAGGCGAAACCGGTTGCAACTCATGCAGAAGGGGTTACTGATCGAGGCAATAAAACCAATTCGCCCGACTCCGTCTTCAAACACGAAGTCTGATGCGGGGGCACTTTTGTCGGTCTGCTCGACAGGTACCAGCGGCATGATCCCCTGCGTGAGGATTTCGCGGATTTCCTGTGCGAACAGAACCTTCTCGCGTTCCCATTTGTTGTCGGCATCGAGGGGCATGAATTCGATAAAGCGGATTTCCGCCCCGGTTTCCCGGGCCAGCTGCCCAAAGGGAACTATCTCGTCTTCGGTCAGATTGCGAATTGAGACGGCATTGATTTTTACGGGATCAAATCCAGCCGCGTGAGCAGCACGAATTCCTTCCCGTACTTTCTCGTAATCGTCTCGGCGGGTGATCTCCTGGAATTTCTGTGCGTTTAATGCGTCCAGACTGATATTAATTCGTCTGAGTCCGGCATCGAACAGAGCTTGCGCGTATTGAGGCAACAGAATTCCGTTCGTGGTAATCCCGATATCCTGAATTCCGGAAATCTCGGCGATCATCTTGACCAGTTCAGGAATGTTTTTGCGAACCAGGGGCTCTCCCCCGGTGAGGCGGATTTTATTGACTCCGAGCGGGGCCACCAGTCGCACGAATCGTACAATCTCTTCAAAGGAGAGGATCTTGCTGCGGTGGACGAACTGGACATCTTCCGAAGGCATGCAGTAAAAGCAGCGGATATTACAGCGATCGGTGACGCTGATTCTCAGGTTATTATGCGCCCGTCCGAATGAATCGATGAGCTGATTCTGCAGTTCCATCAATGCCTCTCGCGTTTGACGTCGGTTAAACGCTGACGTGGTTATTAAAGTCCAATGATTTGTCTATCTACTATTATAGCCGCGATCTGCGGTTCCACAGGGATTATTCTGCCGTGACCCCCGGATGTTCCCATTCCGTGGTCCCGTCGGCCCAGTTCTCTTTTTTCCAGATGGGAACGATTTCTTTCAGACGATCAATCAGGAACCGGCCGGCTTCGAACGCTTCATTGCGATGTGCCGAGCTGACGGCGATCGCCACGCTGATTTCTCCCAGCGTCAGATGTCCGACACGGTGTTCAATGCCGATTAAATGCACATCCCATTTCGCACGGGCTTCGTCAATCAACTGCTGCATCGTTTTATACGCCATCTCCGGGTACGCTTCGTAGTCGAGCGCGACGGTCTGCTTGCCCTGGGTCATTTCCCGGACCGTCCCCATGAACAGCACCACGGCACCACAGGCATTCGAACGAACCTGTTCGGTCAGGGCAGTGTAGTCAATCGGTTCTTCTACAATCGCAATCGAGTCGGGCATGATGCTCCCAGTTTTAATGGTTTTCTTACTCGGACGAGTCAGCCACCGCTTACCGGCGGGAAACAGGCAATTTCCTGTTCCGCGGTGAGTGGCTGTTCTTCGCCTGCATAAGCATTGTCGATGGCGATAAACAGTTGACCGCTCAAGGACTGCAGTTCAGGATACTGTTCTGCAATCGCAGTTCGCAACCCGGCCACCGTCATGTTGTCAACGGCTTTGATGCTGATGGTATCACTGCCTGCCAGTTCCCGGGCACGGGCAAATAATCGGACCTGAATGGAGGAGGCTGTCATGATACGACCAGTTTTTTCTTCTGCGGCTGCAAAGACCGTTCGAGTTCTGGCATGAGCCCATAAGAAAGCGCCAGTAGCTTGATCGGATGAATGGTGGGAATCGCAGATTCCTGCTCCATCTGCATTTTACAGCTGCTGCACTCCGTCGCACCCGCGTGAACATTCGTTATTTTCATATGATCGATCAACTCCTGACCGATCTGCTTGGAAGTCTCAAAGGTTTCCCGGGCCAGACCGTAAGTACCTGCCATACCCGAGCAACCTTTTTCAATTGTATTCACCTGCAGCTCAGGAATCAAAGCGAGAAGCTCTTTCAAAGCGGACCGTGACGATAAAGCCTTGATATGACAGGGGGTATGATAATCCAGCTCCATCGCCAGCCGTCCGAAATCGGTCCTCAAACGACCTGATTCACGCCGCTCCCACAGATATTCTCCCGCTTCCAGTACCTGGCTCGCGATTACCTCACTGTCTTCTCCGGGTACCAGCATGGGATATTCCTGCTTGAGACAGATAGCGGCTGCCGGCTCGGTACAGACGATGCGATGCCCTTCGCGGGCGAATTCACTCAGGATCTGAATGTTTTCCCTGGCCAGACCACGGGCCGCGATCAGATCTCCTGCCGACACCATCGCCATGCCTGAAGCAAGCTGCAGGGGTGGAATGTAGACCGGAATCTGGTTATGTTGCAGAATGGCCAACAGGGCATGCGCGAGTTCTGGATCATGGTAGTTGGCGTAGTAATCGACGAAAAAGATCACCAGGTCGGGATCGCTTCCCGGCCGAGGGCGTTTTGTCAGTTTACGGGGGACCGACCGCAGAAACGATCTGCGGGAAAACAGAGGCAACTTTCGGTGCCGATGAATGCCCATCATCTTTTCCATGACCCAGCGGGCCGTCGAATTGTTGATCGCCCAGTTGGCGGCCATAGAAAGAGTACTGCCCAGTGCACCGAAGGAATGGGCACGGGAAAGAATCCAGTCTGTGTGGTCGAGCCCATTCGCAGAAACGTAAGCCGCCTTGGCTTCGATGGCCATCTGCGGAATATTCACCGAGGAAGGACAGTCGAGCACGCACTGCTTACAGTTCACGCAGGTATCCGCGAGTCGCTTGGTATCCTGGGAGGAGAGCTCATTGGGATGAATGGCTCCCGAGAGCAGACCGCGAAACAGGTTGGCTTTGGCACGGGGTGAAGCCTCTTCGACTGGTTCGATGCGGAATACGGGACACATGCGGGAACCGTCATCCTGACGACGACAGGAACCACAGCCGTTACAGCGACTGGCCTCGTTCTGCAGTTCCTGGGGCGTCCAGTTCAACTGCAGGTCGATCAGCTCGGGAAATTTTTCGGGAACTGGACGCAGGTTGCGAATCGTCACGTGCGGATCATCATTGATGATCTTGCCGGGATTGAGCAGGTTACTGGGATCGAAGATGTCTTTGACTTCACGGAAGACACGATAGAGATCGCCGTACTGGGAACGGAGGAACGCCGTGCGTGCCAGGCCGTCGCCGTGCTCTCCACTGATGGTTCCGTTAACGGAAAAGACCGTCTGGTAGAGGTCGCGGGCAATGCTTTCCAGAATAGGTGCATTCTGCTCGGTCAGAGCAGGCAGAAAGGGCCTCAGGTGAATCTGCCCCGAGGCGGCGTGCGCGTAAAACGTAGCCGTCACCTCGTGGCGTTGAAAGACTTTCTGCGCTTTCTGTGAGAACTCGTTGAGCCGTTCCGGAGGCACCGCGATATCTTCGACAAAGGGCTGCGGTCGGGACTCCCCCGGGAGACGACTGAGTGAAGGCACTACCTTTTGAGGCAGCGACCAGAGAAAATCGACCTCGTCCGGCTGATGGGTTTCCATCGCCACCACCACGCGGGAGTTAATGTTTTTTACAGCCAGCGTTACGTTGTGCAGACGCTGCTGAACCTGGGCATCACTGAAGCCAACCTGCTCTACGAGCAGTGCTGCTTCGGCTGCAGGTGAAATCAGTGAAGCGAAGCGGGGATCAGCGTCCCGCGCCAGCGATAACAGGCGACGGTCAAGCAGGTCACACGCCGAGGGTTGCTCGTGGATGATGGTCTGCACTGCTTTGATCGCAGAGGAGAGATCCCCGAACAAAAGCAGCGCCACGCCTCGATGAGCGGGTAAAGGAGATACGTGCAGAATCGCCGAGGTGAATAGCCCGAGTGTTCCTTCGGATCCCACCATCATCCGCGCCAGGTTGAGGTGCTCCCGGGATTTAATCCCTTTGAGAAAGTAGCCGCTGCAGTTGGGAATTCCGGTACGCTGCTTCTCCTGAATGAGCTGAGCATTATCGGTGAGCAGCTTCGACATTTTACTCAGAATCGTTCGTCGGGTCTGTTCGCCGCGGACTTCGGGGGACGGTTCACTGAGCAGAGAAGTACTCGAACCGGCGACAGGCTGATTGAGAATCGACAGACTTTCGTTCCCCACATCAAAACAGGTTCCGTCTGCCAGCACGACTTCAATGCGATTGACATGATCGCGGGTCGATCCGACGCGAATTGCACGGGAGCCGGCAGCATCGATGGCCAGCATGCTGCCGACTGTCGTGACTTCTGTATTTGAGGGATCCGGAGGGAAATAGAGACCCAGCGGCTTGAGATAGCGATTGAGACGCGCATGTACCACGCCGGGCTGGACCAGAATCAGATTGTCATTGAGTAGTTCAAATCCGGTCATAAACCGCGAGCAGTCAATTACAATTCCGGTGCCGATCGCATCTCCGACCAGGCCCGTTCCTGCACCACGGGGGATGATGGGGATATGCATCTCCGAGGCATACCGGGCGATGGCGATCATATCCTCGCGATCACGGGGATAGGCGACACAGAGGGGAGGCATCTGATAGAGGCTGGCATCGCTCGAGTAAATCGACAACGACACCGGATCGCATCGCACATCACCTGCAATCAGGCTGGAGAGATCTTCTGCGATTCGTTGCTGTTGACGGTCCAAAGTAACTGACTCTCAGGTTGAAATAATTCGCAAGCAGGTTTGAGGCTTGGGACAGCCTGTATTGTACGCGAAGGCGGGTCAGGGTTTGAATAGTCAATTGCCCCAAACGATCCGACCTAAGCGAATTCGAAGACTGCTGCGCAAGAACCCGCAGAACAGGCTTATTCCGCAAGCTCTCTGCAGAACCCCCTGAAGCAGCAGATTAACCAGGCACGCGTCAACAGCCCCAGTGAAGCGTGTACACGTCCTTCCGATCTCTCAGTCTGACCCTTTTCCAAAGCTGGAAGTATCACGAGACTGCTGCGACAGCCAGGCGCAGGCTGGTTCCGGTAATCCTTCATGCCCCCCTTCAAAAATGGTGACGCGGGCCTGCCCCGACTTGCGACGGAGATGAATATCGCGGCCGTAAGTTTCGTCAGGGGTCTCATCGGCAGACTGAGGCGTTGTGAGTTTCCCCTGATCCCACAATTGATGCATTTCTGCATCAGTAATTAGGGGGCTGTTATTCTTTTTCGCCAACTGATTGTAGGCCTTCAGTGTATGCATGAAGGGCACGGAACCGGTCTGGCCATCAGTGACACCGGCGTTGAGATCCAGCGGTACTTCACTGGCATTCGCAATCCAGTACAAAGGGGAGCGGTCACGATACTGGGCATCTACCTCTTGACTGGTTCCCGGTTTGGCAGTCAGCGACTTGAGAATCATCTGGGCGTACCGCTGGGGTTTACCATCTTTGACGTGGAAGCGATACCAGTCTGCGAGATCACTGATGCCGACCCAGGCTGAGGCGGCAGAGAAACGATCCGGATGATGACCAACCATGAGCATTGTCATGTGTCCGCCCCCCGAAGAACCCGCCAGGTAGATTCGCGACTGATCGACATCATAGTGTTGAATGACATAGTCGATCGCATCGAGAATGTCCTGTCGAGCCAGTCGAGAACCACAGGCTTCCGGCTGCTGATTGACGCCCCGGAAATTGGGATGCAGGTAAATCCATCCGCGTTGTTGTGCCTCTTTAAGCCACTTGGCGTTGTTCTGCTTATAATTGCCACTCCAGGAATGCAGGAAGACAAACAATGGTGTGGGACTGGATTTGGCAGACTTCGGCGCCCAGATGAGAGATGGCTGCATGCTCTGATCCAGCGTGCTTTTGACTTCAATCTTTGTGAGAACCGGATTGTCCGCCGGCTGTGCTTCAGGCAACTTTTCTGCAGCGGTCGATGTATGACTGCCAGACAAACCCCAGGCCAGCATCAGGGCGACGGAACATAATTTTCGGAACATCAATCGGAACTCCTCAGTTAGCTGAATCAAAGGCTGCTGTTACTTGTCGTTTTCAGAATCGGTTTTCTCTTTGGCGTACTCAATTTTACCCCAGAGGCTTCCGCCTACTTTGCCGTGCTGCCAGGTCCCCGCATAACGACCATCGTAGAACATGACCCGGGAAGTGAATGCGTTACCGAGACCGGGGATCGAAATATTCGTCAGTGAGATCACCGGAGTGTCGCCGGCCCAGTAGACATTCAATGGGATCGGGACATTGACATCGTTGTCACCGTACTTGATACGGGCTGTCAAGACCCACTGGTCACCCTGCAGTTTTTTGGCTGAGGCGATTTCATAGCGTTCCTCGCGGAGTGGATTTCCGTTCTCTCTGCCATCGACTGTAAAATGTCCCACCAGCGTGGCACCGGACATTTCTTTTTCGAATTTCTTTTCCAGTTCCGCCTGCTGAGTGGAATCGTCGGCGAACGCGGTACTCAGAGACAACATCATTACACAGACTGCCAGTGAACTTTTCTTGAGAAAACTCATGATTTATGCCTCATCGATTGGTTGTGAATTTTCAGGAACAAGCGAATTCGCTACGATACATTCATCCTACACGATCCGAGCCTTCAGGTGAATCATACGGTAGCACAATGACAGATTCTGTCCCCCCAGCCCGATACGAGAACACTCAGGGTAGCTCTGCTCCCCTGCCGGGTACTCCTCCCGATTATAGCATTCTAACCCCCGCCTTTGAAAAGCTTTGCGACGTGATTGCCCGACTGCGATCGCCGGAAGGCTGTCCCTGGGACCGGGCACAGACGCTGGAAACGATCAAACCCTATACCCTGGAGGAGACTTACGAACTGCTGGAAGCCATCGACTCGGGTAATGATCAGCATATCATCGAAGAACTCGGGGATCTGCTGCTGCAGATTGTTCTCGACTCGCAGATCGCGGCGGACGAGGGTCGGTTTGATTTAACCCACGTGGTTGATGGTTTGACCCGTAAGATGATTGAACGTCATCCGCATGTGTTCGGTGACGTGAGTGCGGAAACGCCGGATGAAGTCCGCAAAAACTGGGATCAGATCAAAGACCAGGAAAAACAGCGACACTCGATCTTTGATGGCCTGCCCGAGGCACTGCCGGCATTGGCTCGTGCATCGCGGGTCGCGGAGAAAGCGGCCAAGGTGGGTTATGATTTTCCTCACCGCGACATGCTGTTTGATAAGCTGCGGGAAGAAATCCAGGAACTGGCAGACGAACTGTTTCCTGATGGACGACTGCCTGAAACACCAGCCACCGTGGAAGCGGAAGTCATTGCGGACCAGGAACTGGACGATCCGGAGCTGCAGGCCCGGGTGGAAGGCGAACTGGGAGACATCCTGTTTGTGGTCGCGAACATTGCCCGTCGCTGGAAGATCAACCCGGAAGAAGCCCTGCGAAAGAGTAACCGCAAGTTTCAGGCGCGGGTCCAGAAAATCGAACAGGCCCTGGAAGCGGAAGGCCGCTCGATCCAGGAAGCGACATTGCAGGAGATGGAAGCTATCTACCAGGCAGTCAAACAGCAGGAACGTGCACAGCGCTGAAGCAATTTAGAACGGCAGATCGACGCCGAGCCCTTCTTGCAGTGCATACTCATAAACCTGAACGCCCATCGCGACATCTTCGGCTGCGATGCCCACCGACTTAAACAGAGTCACCTGATCATCGGTAGCCCGGCCGGTTTCGCGTTCGGCGACGATCTCTGAGAGATTGTGCATCAGCCGCCAATCCGTGATTCCTTCGTCGACCGGCTGCATGAAGTCGCCGGCTTCGATCTTACACTGTTCGATGTCATCACAGACAATCACATCGGCCCGTTTAATCGTGGTGCGATCAATCTCGCGGCGGCTGCGATGATTCGATCCGATGACATTCAAATGCGTCCCTTCATCCAGAACCCGTCCATCGAAGAGGGGGGCTTTGGCGGTGGTGGCGCAAATCACAATGTCTTTTTCGGCTGCCGTCTCGTCGGGGGAATGACAGGCACTGACTTCGACATCGCAGAGTTCGGTCATTTCTTCAGCGAAGCGGCTGCAGTTTTCGTAATTGCGCGAATAGACCTGCACGAACTCAATCTTGCGGGTCATACAGATGGCCTGTAATTGAGTGCGTGCCTGCAGACCGGAACCAAACAGGCCGACAACCTTGGAATCCGGGCGAGCCATGAATTCGGTAGCGACAGCACTGGCTGCGCCGGTGCGCAGCTGGCCGAGGAAATCGGCTTCGATCAAGGCCCGCATCTCACCCGATTCCTGATCGTAGATCGCCACATGAAAGCGGGCTGACTCTTTGGTGGTAGTGTATGCTTTCCAGCCGACATAGTTCAGATATTCATTGGCAGCAGACATGGTATGCAGCATGACGCCTGGTGCCCGCACCCGTTGTCGAGGGGCATTCATCACTCGCCCGCTTGCGATTTCTTTGAAAACCTTGTGCGTGATGAGAATGGATTTCTCCATGTCCATCAGGGAACGGACATCGTCTTCGGAGATATAGAGAGCCGCCATCTACGGTTACCTTTCCATGGACATTTCGGAAATCAGCAGAACCAGCGTGCCTGTCGAGAGTTATACAAACAACGCGACAGTCAGTTACACGCTAACGAGAAACGCGCTGATATACAATACCAGTATCCACCTGATAATAGCCCACCGCTTCTGCGACGTGCCAGGCAACCGCGTTTGTTTCGGCGACGTGCAGTTCGAGCTTGGTGATCAGCTCGTCCTGTAGACGACGGCCGATTTCCAGCAGGAGCGACTGACCGTAGCCTTTGCCGCGTTCTGTTTCTTTCACGTAGACATCCGTGAGACCGATCACACGTTCTTCCCATTTGGGAATGTAGAGGTCCAGTCCCACGACGGTTGCCGAGGCCATGGCATCATAGCCGGACTTGGGCACGAGTTCGAAATGCAGCGTTTCAAGTCTTCCCAGACGTGTCAGCCACCACCAGTTGGGGGCCTGGTAATCATCGGAGATTTCCAGCTGCATTTTTCGGCGGAGGTTCACGAGGTGAAATTTAATCGGCGGTTTCTGACCGAGCAAATCACGCTGATAGATGCGCGTGGAGCCGATAGCTTTGTAGCCCAGACTCTCAATGAAAGGAGCAGCCAAAGGATCAGAGAGCAGAAACCCAGAAGGGCGTGTCCCACCATACAGGCCGACCAGATAGGGTGAGAGCAGTCCGGAGGGACCGGCGGTGATCTGTGTAGCGCCTTTGGCGAGCAGGTATTCTTCAGCTCGACGGACCAGTTCGCGACCTATACCCCGACGACGGAATTCCGGATGTACGATAACGGCACAGATGACGCCTTCAGAGAAATTGAGGGCCGAGAGTTCCTGGTTCGGACCGAAGCCAGCCAGCACGAAACCGACGACTGCACCATCTTCCACAGCGACGATCAACCCTTCCGGGTCAAAGTAGGGCTGAGAAAAGATGAGAACTTCAAATGCATCGTTGGTGAGACATTCTGCGGCACCTCTCCCTAATCCTGCAGAATGCCAGAGTTTCAGCAGCTGCGGCGGGTCAGTGTTGTGGAAGGCGCGAAACTCAGTCACAAAGTTCTCTCACAGAATGTGAATGGGTCGTATGAATCAATTTATCAGGAACAATTATCGACAAAGCCCCCCTGAAAAATCAGGAGGGCTTGCCATTCTGCTTATTTCACTTTTTTGACAGCTTCAACGATCGCTTCAGCAGTCAGACCGTACTTGTGGAGCAGTCCCTGAGGATCGCCACTTTCAGCGAAGCAGTCGCCGACGTTAACGAATGCCATGGGGACCGGGTCGATCTGTGAGACAGCCATGGCGACAGCAGATCCCAGTCCGCCGTGTGCCAGGTGTTCTTCAGCGACCACAATCCGACCTGTTTCACGGGCTGCCTTGGCAATCGCGTCTGTGTCCAGCGGCTTGATGGTGTGCATGTCGATGACGCGAGCGCTGACACCTTCTTCAGCCAGTTTGGTGGCAGCGTCCATCGCACCGGCGACCATCAGGCCGTTAGCGATGATAGTGACATCGTCACCTTCACGAACGGTGTTAGCCTTACCGATTTCAAAGCTGTCACCATCTTTGTAGATTTCAGAAACGTTGGGACGTCCCAGACGCAGGTAGACAGGACCTTCGTGCTCCAGCATGGCTTTGGTTGCTGCTTTGGTGGAGAAGGCATCAGCAGTTACCATCACGACAACGCCGGGCAGGCTGCAGGCCAGGGAGACGTCTTCGATACCCATCTGTGAAGGACCATCTTCACCGATAGAAATCCCGGCGTGAGTACCAACCATTTTGACGTTCATGCCTGGGAAAGCGATCGACATTCTGATCTGGTCATAAGCGTTGCACATCAGGAATGCGGCAAAGCTGGCGACGACGGGGATGTGACCGGTTGAGGCCAGACCACCGGCCACGCTGACCATGTTGCTTTCTGCGATCCCAACGTTGAAGGCACGTTCGGGGTATGCCTTGGCGAAGACTTCGGTACGAGTCGAGTTTCCTACGTCACCATCAACGGTAACGACAGTTGAAAACTGGTCACCCAGATCTTTCAATGCATCGCCAAACGCATCGCGGGTGGCCTGTCCGATTTTCAATCCGCTAAGTTCACCTAAATACATAATGCTTTATCTCTTTTGTCTGTGTTTTGCCTGTAGATATTGTTTGATTCGAACTGCCGGCAACCTGACGCCGCCCGGATGTTTACCGAGCGGTCAGGAACAGCAGGGGTACTAACTGAGCAAGGCCAATGCTTTTTCTGCCAGTTCGGGAGAAAGCGGCTTGCCGTGGTAGTTGGTATCGCCAGCTTCTTCGAGTACCGGCAGGATGCCATACCCTTTTTTGGTCTGCGAAATAATGGCTTTGGGCCGGTCGGTGACTTTAGCGGCTGCTTCCAGTGCTTCGACTACCGTTTCCTGGCAGTTACCGTTGATGGTCTGGGTATGCCAGCCGAAGGCGGCGATCTTGTCTTCGAAAGATCCCATATCCAGAACGTCTTTCGTGGCACCGGTCTGCTGGTAACCGTTCTGATCGATAATCGCGGTCAGATTACCGAGCTTGTATTTCTCGGCGGCTGCGAGTGCTTCCCAGACCTGGCCTTCACCCATTTCGCCATCGCCGATGACGACGAAGACGTTGGCACCGTTTTTATTCAGACGAGCGCCGAGGGCCTGACCGATCCCCAGTGAGAGTCCCTGCCCCAGTGAGCCGGTGGAGGCTTCAATCCCGGGCAGACGCTTCATGTTGGGGTGACCTTCGAAGGGGCTGCCCAGTTTACGGAGCGTCATGACATCATCAGTGGAGAAGTAACCGGCTTCCGCCATCGCGGCGTACAGCACGGGAACTGCGTGACCTTTACTCAGAATGAAGCGATCGCGGGCTTCCCAGGTGGGGTTCTGTGGATCGTATTTCATGAACCCGCCAAACCAGAGTGCGTTCACCACTTCGACGGCAGACAGACTGCTGCTGGGGTGTCCACTGCCAGCTTCGGTCGTCATTTTGATGATCAGACGGCGAAGGACTTTTCCTTTTTCCTTCAATTCTTCCATTGATAAGGCATTTGCTTGAGCAGCCACTGTATTTCCTTCAATTCTTCTAAACGAACCATAAATCATCACGCGCCCGACTCTGAATCCAGTTCCCCTCTGCGATAATGGAACCTGCTGTCTTCTGAGGACCGAAAGAAGGGTGTTACCTGATCTGACAATCAGAGAATGGAGCTGTGACAGCATTCAGGCGCCACCAGGCGCAACTTAAGCGCGTCAATTTTCTTCCGGTATGCTAACGAGCAAGCCTTCCAGCCACAACCATTTGAGCTGCAGAAACCCGTTTGTGCACTGGAAAAGCCAGTCGACGACCTACTTTTTCTGTAAAATACCTGCTTCGCCTCAGGCAGCTTTCTTCAGAAATTAACGGTTTGCCCTTTCTGGTCAAAATCACAACTGTTTATCCGACTAGTCTTTAAAGCGAGAATCCATTCGTCCATAATGAAGTGGTGGTAAAGAAATCTCCCGTACTCTTCCCGTGGGATGCAGCATGACTGAAAGCAGCTTCACCGATCAGGAATTACTGTCGTATCTGGATGAAAGTCTGTCGACAGACCTGATGTCGCAAATCGAGGCGGCGCTCCGTCAATCTGATCGTTTACGGGTCCGGCTGGCGGAACTTGCGCGACAGCGCGACGAAGGAGTGCATTCTGTCGGCGAGATCTGGAGACGGAACCGTTTGAGCTGCCCGACCCGGAGTCAATTAGGGGGCTATCTGCTGGAGACCCTGCCGGCGGAATTCCAGAGTTTCGTTGAATTCCATCTGCAACAGACCGGTTGTCGCTACTGCAATGCGAACCTGGAAGATCTGAAAGCGGGCCTCTCGAATCTGTCTGCCGACTCCCAGCGCCGGCGCGAGAAGTACTTTCAGTCCTCGGCCGGCTACTTCAGTTCCCAACAGGATGACGAATAAATCCGCGTCCCACTTCAGTCGAGCGGAGCAGCTTCAAAGTCCGTCTTGTTAACCCAGCCCGCTTTGAGCGGTTCTCCCCTCATATAGCGTTCGTAGAAATTCCGCGTGCGGAGATCGGAATACTGATAAGCTTCGAAGACGCCCCCCTTGCCTGTCATCCGAGGATCCTGTTGCGCTTTGAGTTCCGCTTCCAACTGCTGTTTCAGGGCCTGTTTGACTTTCTGATATTCCGGCGCTTCTGCCAGGTTCGTCATACACTCCTGATCATCGTCGATCGCAAACAGTTCTTCGGACGGTCGTTTCCCGAACGCAAGTTCCCAGAACTGCTGCTGACTGCCGTCGCGTCGAAGATCAAGGATGACTGACTTCGTCGGGCTGCCATCACAATTCAGGTAACCGGTCTCTGGATTGCCGGCGGGCCAGCGTCCTGTTTCGTAATTGTGCAGGTAAAGCATCCCCCCTTTGACGATACCACGGATCGGATATCCCTGATCGTGAGGGCGACCGATGTCGTGGCGTTCTTTGCCGATGAGGACATGATCGCGGGCGGGATTGACCTGCCCCGATTTTGTTGACTGAAAAATATCGGTCAGGCTGTGGGCGGTTGCGGGCTGCATCCCGGTCTGATTCCATTTGAGTCCTGCGACTTCGATGAACGTGGGCGCGAAATCGATGAAGCTGACATAATCTTTGATGACGCGCCCGGGGGCTTTAATGCCATTTGGCCACATGATGGCCAAGGGGAGATGGTTGGAGAGTTCGTATTCCTGTCCCTTGATCCTGGGGAAAGGCATTCCGTTATCCGCTGTCACCACGACCAGGGTATTGTCCAGTTCGCCCCGCTCTTCCAGCAGTTTCAACATGCGTCCCAAGTGCTGATCGAAGTGTTCGATTTCATACGCATAGTCGAGCATGTCGTTGCGAATGACTTCGTTATCGGGCCAGTAAGCGGGAACGCGATCGATGTCCGTGATTTTCTTGCCGGCGTTTTTCGCCCCCGAGCCGTATTCATAACGTCGATGCGGTTCAAAGCCGCCGTACCAGAAGCACCAGGATTTCTGGTCGGGGCAGGTCTTGAGAAATTCACCGAAGTTCCCGGCATAGTCGATGGATGAAATGCCGTTAGCGGGAGGTTTGAGTTTCTGTCTGTTAAACGCGGGACCGGCCAGGTTTCGCCGTTTGCCTTGTGCATCGACGGCTACACCAGGTGCCCAGCCTTTCGCTGTTTTCCCGACGACATAACCGTGCTCTGCCAGGGCTTCGACATAGGTTTTGAATTCCGGCGGAAAGAACGCCATATGATTGCCGGCCTCTTTGAGCTGCCAGGAATTGCGTCCGGTCAGGATACAGGCACGGGAGGGTGCACACTTCGCATTCGGCGTATACGCGTTCGTAAAGAGCAGACCTTCGCGAGCCACCCGGTCGAAGGCGGGCGTTTTGACCCAGTCACAACCGTATGCCCCCATGTGCGGATAAGAGGCATCATCGGCGATACAGAACAGAATATTGGGGCGACTGTTTTCGGCAGCGTGCGAATGGTCAGTCATGAACCCAGCGAGCAGCAGACAGATACAGATCACCTGCCAGAAATTTGTGAAGCGCAAATTCATCGAAATCGATTCCCGGAGAAGAGACTGGGGATAAAATCAAACAGTAGACTTTATCTTAAGTCAGTGTGTCAGCAGTCACAAGCAATTTTGCTTATCCGGGAAGGCATCGCAGGAACGGAAGAGCACTTCAGTTCAGGCTGAATCCGTTGGAAGGGATCGCGGCGGCGGGATCGCGCTGTTGCTGGCGATGGATGCTCTTCAGAAAACTCAGAAGCAGATCGCTCCGCTGATCGACATCCTGTTCTGCCAGGATCAGTTGCTGCAGTGGAGATTCGAGCGGCAGCGAACCAGCGAGTGTATCACAGAGAATCCCCAACTCGACATCGCGATGAAGTTGATGGAAGTATGTGGGTTCAGAAACGTGATCGGTAAAGATCTGCGAGTAATGTTCGATCAGTTCCAGTTGACGATGTTCCCGGTGAATCACCGGTTCCTCGGGATAGTAATCGGGTTTGAGATCCAACAGTGCGGTGCGATAAGGCGTATCCGTATTGAGCAGTGTCACGGAACGGGCCCGACAATGTCCCTGAACCAGCAGCGAATAGTGCCCCGATTCCAACTGAGATGGTGCAATGATCGAAGCCAGACAAACGGGACGAATGTCTGTTCCGGGAGAGAGAATTGATCCAGTGCGGGAACAGACCTGCTGCAGATCGATGGCGAGCAGAGATCCGGAAGCGAGAACATCTGAGATGAGCTGGCAATCGAGGGGCGCAGTGATTCTCAATAACTGCAGCGAGTGGGGCAGTAGAACCGTGTTCTCCAGACTCAAAACCGGTACAATACCTGCGCTGGCTTCCAGCCGCTGCTCAATCATTTCCGAATCAGATACCATCTGCTAATTCCTGTCGATTCATTGAAAAAGAATCCGGGGTCTCCCATACTGAGACCAGTTCACATACTCGCCGGTGAAAACCTGCGATGTCACTCAGAGTAGCACTCCAGTTTGGGAAATGTCATTCAGAATATGGCCAAAAAAACGAAACCCGTTGAGTCAGGTTCCAGTTATGCCGACTCACTTGATGATAAAAAGAAACATGCCCGCAAAATCGCACGCGGACTGGCCCGCCTGTTCCCTGAACCCGAGTGTGCCCTGATTCACGATTCACCGTTTCAACTGCTGGTTGCCACGATCCTCTCAGCGCAGTGCACCGACGAACGCGTGAATGCAACGACGCCGACCTTGTTCAAAAAATATCCCACTGCAGCGAAACTCGCTGCCGGCAAGCAGGCTGATGTGGAAAAGATCGTTTACCCGCTCGGCTTTTTCCGCGCGAAAGCGACGAACATCCGCAAGATGGCCCAGGCTTTGATGGAAGATCACGAGGGGGAAGTTCCGAAGACGCTCAAAGAACTGGTCGCCCTGCCGGGTGTCGGCCGCAAGACCGCGAATGTGGTTCTGGGAACGGCTTTTGATATTCCCAGTGGTGTGGTCGTTGACACGCATGTGAAGCGGATCTGTAATCTTTTCGGACTGACGACCAGTAAGAACCCGGAGATCATCGAGCGGGATCTGATGGAGGTCCTGCCGAAGAAGGAATGGATCGCCTTTTCGCATCGGGTCATTTTGCACGGTCGAGCAACCTGTGTCGCCCGCAAGCCGCGCTGTCAGGAATGCGCTCTGCTGAAAATCTGTCCGCGGATTGGTTTAAACCCCCTGAACCAGTAATTGCCTTTCGGTTGACGACTTGTTCCCGATTCTGAAAACGTCCGCCTGAACTGTTGAAAGCCGGTACGCCGCGGTTTATGGTTCCAGTATGCGAAGTCTTCCTTCAACCTTCACAATAATGAGTCGCCGATGATCCTGACCGGGAAAGAAATCGAAAAACGCCTGGGAACCGATATTGTCATTGAGCCGTATAATGCAAAGTATCTGAATCCCAACAGCTATAACCTCTGTCTGCACAATGAGTTGATGGTCTACGAGGAAATCGTGCTGGACATGGCCCGTCCGAACCGGCTGGGGAAATATGTGATCCCCGAAGAGGGGATGGTTCTTTACCCCGGACAACTCTATCTGGGACGAACCGTCGAGCGGACGGAAACTCACAACCTGGCTCCCCTGCTGGAGGGCCGCTCTTCCATCGGACGACTGGGAATTTCTGTTCACGCTACCGCGGGGGTAGGTGACATCGGATTCTGCGGCTACTGGACTCTGGAAATCACCGTGGCTCAGCCGGTCCGCATTTATGCAGGCATTCCGATCTGCCAGATCATTTACCACACCGTGGAAGGCGAGATCGTCGAATACAACAGTGACAAGTACCAGAACAACAAAGGCATTCAACCCAGCCTGCTGTTCAAAGAGCTGAATCCCAACGAGAATCGCCAGATGCGACTTTCTTTCGGCGAAGAGAAAACGTCGGACTAGACGTCTGAAATAATTCACTCAAAGAAAAAGGCGTTACAGCAGAAACTGTAACGCCTTTTTTCATAGAATAATGTAAACCGGTTACACGGTCCAGGTATCCCCGGTGTTGAACAGAGCTTCCAGGTTCCCCTCTCCGTTACGTTCAGTAGCGGATTTAACCTGGTCGTAAACCGCTTCGTTGTAGGTCGGATGTTCGACACAACGGAAGACACCCATGGGTTCGGGCATTTCCGGATATCGCATGCTGGCCAGCAGGAATGCAAGATTCATGTCTTCCGATTTTTCATCGTGGAACAACAGATCGTCTTCGGTAATGCCTTTACCCAGTTCGACGACTTCGGGCTGATCGTGGCTGTTGAGCCGAATCCCTTTGTCGCGATCTTTACCGAAGATCAGCGGCTTACCGTGTTCGAGATAGATGACGTTTTCTTCCTTTTCGCCCTTCTTCGAGGCAAATGCGAAGGCACCGCTGTTGAAGACGTTACAGTCCTGGTAGACTTCAACGAAGGCGGTTCCCTTGTGGTTGGCAGCCCGTTCGAGCACGCTGCAGAGGTGCTTAATATCAACATCGACCGAGCGGGCCGCGAAAGTTGCACGAGCGCCGATGGCGACAGACAGTGGGTTCAACGGACGGTCGACCGAGCCGAACGGCGTACTTTTGGTTTTGGTACCCGTGGGGCTGGTCGGTGAGTATTGTCCTTTGGTCAGACCATAAATCTGGTTGTTGAACAGAATGACTTTGACATCCACATTCCGCCGCAAGACGTGCATGAAGTGGTTCCCGCCGATGGAGAGCGAGTCGCCATCACCGGTGATCACCCAGACCTGCAGATCGGGGTTGGCAAGTTTCACGCCTGTCGCAACTGCCGGTGCACGACCGTGGATACTGTGCATGCCGTAGGTATCCATGTAGTACGGAAACCGGCTGGAGCAGCCGATACCGGACACGAATACGAATTTTTCCTTGGGGATTCCCAGGGTGGGCAGAACTTTTTTCATCTGGGCGAGAATGGAATAGTCGCCGCAGCGCGGGCACCAGCGGATTTCCTGGTCACTGGCAAAATCTTTTGGCGAGAGGACAGGTAGCGAGGTGTCTACACTCATTTTATTATCCTTAAACGCAATCAATCGTTTCTAAAATAGTTTTTCTGTTGGTCTGTGAAAACGATGGTTTATTTGTCTTCGATCACTTCTCTGATCTTCTGCTTGACTTCGCTGATCAGGAACGGTTTCCCCTGGACCTTGTTCAAACCAACGGCATCTGCCAGATAAGTGCCGCGAATGATCATTCGCAACTGCCCGGTATTGAGTTCCGGAATCAGGACTTTCTTGTAGTTCTTGATCACGTCGCCCAGATTTTTGGGGAACGGATTCAGATACCGCAGGTGAGCGTGTGCCACCGAAAGTCCTTCTTTGATCGAATGTTTGACGGCGGTACGGACAGCACCGTAAGTTCCGCCCCAACTGATCACAAGCAGGTCGCCAGATTCCGGGCCTTCTACTTCCTGTTCTGGAATGAAGTCGGCGATGCCGGCGATTTTATTGGCTCGCAGAGTCGTCATGTACTGATGGTTCTCGGGCGAGTAATCGACGTTACCGGTGACATCCGATTTTTCCAGGCCACCCACGCGGTGTTCACAGCCGGGTGTACCAGGCACAACCCAGGGACGGGCCTTCTTTTCATCCCGCAGGTATGGCATGAACTGCTCGCCATCCTTCTGCCGGTTTTCATGTGAGACTTTGATCGGCTTGAGCGAGGACATTTCCGGAATCTGCCAGGGCTCGGCACCGTTGGCGATGTAACCGTCGCTGAGCAACATGACGGGGGTCATGAATTCCACAGCAATCCGCATCGCTTCCTGTGCCATGTGGAAGCAGTCTGCTGGAGAAGCAGGAGCGACCAGAGGCAGCGGGCAGTCGCCGTTACGTCCGAACATGCACATATAAAGGTCGGACTGCTCTGTTTTGGTCGGCAGACCGGTACTGGGTCCGCCGCGCTGGACATCGACGATGACCATCGGCAGTTCCATAATGGCGCCCAGTCCCATGCCTTCCCCCTTGAGGGCAATCCCGGGACCACTGCTGGCAGTAATCGCCAGGTCGCCGGCATAGGAGGCTCCCACCACACTGGTGATGGCGGCGATTTCGTCTTCTGCCTGGAAGGTGACCACGTTGAAGTTTTTCAGTTTGGACAGCTCATGCAGAATATCGCTGGCAGGTGTGATTGGATAACCGCCGTAAAACAGCTTCTTACCGGCCAGTGTAGCTGCGGTGACGAAACCGAAGGCGATCGCTTCATTGCCGGTTACTTTGCGATATTTACCCGGTGGCAGTTCTGCAGGATCAACACGATAGTGCACGGTCATCGCTTCGGTGGTAATCCCGAAGTTATAGCCGGCCTGCAGTGCCTTGAGGTTTGCTTCGACCAGTTCCGGTTTCTTGGCAAACTTACTCTTCACCCATTCTTCGGTCGGTGTCGCATCCCGCTGGTAGAGCCAGTAGACCAGCCCCATGGCGAAGAAGTTTTTGCAGCGTTCTGCTTCACGAGGCGAGAGTCCCAGCTCTGCGACAGCGTCACGGGTGAGGCTGGTCATCGGCACTTTCTGAACCTGGTAAGCTGCCAGTGACTCTTCATCATCGAGTGGATTACTGTCATATCCCGCTTTAGTAAGATTGCTCTTCTCGAAAGCGTCTTCGTTGACGATCAGGGTTCCACCCCGTTTGAGGTCGGCAACGTTCGTCTTGAGAGCAGCGGGGTTCATGGCAACCAGGGTGTCGACTTCATCGCCCGGCGTATAGATGTCGGAACTGGAGAAGCAGATCTGGAAACCACTCACGCCACCCAGCGTACCGGCGGGTGCGCGAATTTCTGCGGGGAAATCCGGCAATGTGCTGACATCATTACCGAAGACGGCCGACACGTTGGTAAACTGCGTGCCAGCCAGCTGCATCCCGTCTCCACTATCTCCACAAAAACGGATAACAACAGCATCCAGTTGTTCGCTGATTTTGCCGTTAGCACCAGACACGTCTGTGGTCGCCATTCTGCTTGTTACTCCCTGGCAGTCTGTTCTGTTGCCAGCTCAGACTGTTTCAGTTGAAAGAAAATTGTATTGTAAGTTTTTTGCTGCGTTTTTATTCCTGACAGCAGTCTGTCTTCTCGACAGCAGCCCGTCTTATGGATGTCCGTTCCTCTGGTCTGGCCCTGTTCTCCGATAACGCAAAAACCAGACTGCCCATCACTGAATATATGAAACCAGGGAAAACGCGATGTGGTCTCTCAGACATGACACGGGCCCGTTTGAGCATGACCCTGATGAGGAGGGAAAGACGCAGGAGTATTTCACACTTGATTTCAAAACTTGATGAATCATTCCGTCTGGTAAGCGAAATCGATTCAATCCCCGTCAGGGATTGAAGTTCGGCTTCAGACTTCCATATATTCCTCATTGACCGTTCACCATCGCTCCATCAAACGGTAAACCCAATGAAATAGAATTATTCCTTATAATCGGCATTTTTACACCAAATTCACCACAGGGAAAGCCTTGAAATAGCACATTCTTGCGTGTTTCTTGAGAATTTCCATGAGAATGTACTCAAGCGACTTCCCCTGCCGGAATTATAGTCATAACCGTTACAGATCCAAACCAAAGCGTATCTTTCTGTCCATTTTATTGGGTGAATGACATTAAGCTCAGTTAAATCAACGGATTCAGGGAATAGCCCAAAAACACGACAGCAGAAACATCTTCATTTCTGCTGTCGTAGAGGACACATCACAATCTCAAAAGGCTCAGGCTGCCTTGGTGGTCGTATAGAAATAATTCATGATGTCATGGGGCAATTCCTGTACATCCACTTTCTCAAAGCCGGCGGTCTGCAGCATTTCGCAGGCAAGCTCTTTCCCCCAGCAGGTTCCGAGCCCTGCCCCGCCCTGGGCAAGCGAAACGGTCATGCAGTGCATGGTGGAGATGGTATAGAACATGGGCCCCAGTGGATTGCTGATGTTCTGTTCCACATTGCTCGAAGCGGCGATGTCCTGCATCAGGAAGGTGCCGCCCGGTTTCAGCGAAGCATTGACCTGGCTGAGTACTACTGCTGGCTGGGCCTGATCGTGAATCACATCGAAAGCAGTAATCAGGTCAAAGGATTCCGGCTGGTCCATGCGGGCCACATCCTGCACTCGAAAGGTGACGTTCGTCAAGCCGCGTTCCGCCGCAGAGGCCTGCGCCCGGCCGA
The DNA here is from genome assembly GCF_040219335.1 of Gimesia sp. Classification (NCBI taxonomy): domain Bacteria; kingdom Pseudomonadati; phylum Planctomycetota; class Planctomycetia; order Planctomycetales; family Planctomycetaceae; genus Gimesia; species Gimesia sp. Next base: position 223,053 of record NZ_JAVJSQ010000020.1, read on the forward strand.
TTGATTCTTCCGAGATGTCATAGCCAGAGAAGCGGCTATTCGGAAATGCGGCTGCCATTTCGATCAGTGCCATCCCGCTGCCACAACCGATATCCAGTACTTCGATACCAGTCTGCAGTTTCTCTTCCAGTCCGGGAACGAGGGGGAGAATATGCTCGAAGAGTCCGCAGACCACCGAGTTATAACTCTCCTCCGCCATCACTTCATGGAAGCGGGCAAATTCGGAATAGGGCACCCCGCCCCCTTCCCGGAAGCAGTCGACGATTTGATCTTCGACGCTCCCCAGCACCGAGAACCACTGCATCGTTGTCGCGAAATTGTTAGAGCCGGCGGCCCGTGTCAGCAGGGCCGCATGTTCTGCCGGCAGGAAGTACGTCTTCAGCACCGAGTCGTACTCCACAATGCCTCCGGTCACCATGGCTCCCAGCCATTCGCGTACATAGCGTTCATTCAGGCCTGACTGTTCGGCGATCTGACTGCTGGTGGCGTGTTCCATTTCGCTCATGATGTCAAACAGTCGAGCGCGGTGCCCGATGGAAATCATGAAAGAGAGTCCGCTGTGATTGACGATCTGCAGCAGTTTCTGCCCGAATTCGTCTGTCCGCTCGGCATCAATATTCAGGTTACAGTTATTACACATGGTCGCTCATACTCCTTTGCAGTAGTGTGACAGCAATTTGTTTTGGGGGACAAGCACAGGCCCGCTGTCCTTCCATCTGAAGGACAGAGCGGTAAATCAGGGAGTATGTTACCCTGTTTTTTAAAAAAACGGGCATCGGGACCTGACCGATCCCACCTAAACACCAACCATCAAGACAGTTATGCAAATAAACAACTGATTGATTTCATTTCGAACGACTTCAATTACTCGCCGTAGAGCTACTGTTTACTCGCTTTGAAAGTTGGATTCCGGAGTGGCATCTGAGCTCCCACCTGTTTGAGGTGAGTCTGCAGCCGCTGGTAGAGTCGGGAGGTCAACTCAGGCTGTTCGGCTGACAGATCGCGTGTTTCGCCCAGATCATCAGCCAGGTTGTAGAGTTCATTGCGGCCGCCTTCGTAGTAATGGATCAGCTTATGATCGCCAACACGGACGGCACTGTAAGGGACTCCGATAAAGACGTTGTAATGCGGGTAGTGCCAGTAGAGAGCATCGCGGTTGAGTGCAGCCTGCGGATCTTTGAGAACGGGAACCAGCGAGATGCCATCCACGTTTAGATTGTGGGCGGCGTTTCCCTGAACGCCGGTGATTTCAAGAATGGTGGGATAGAAGTCCATCGTGATCGTAGGAGTCTGGCAGACTGACCCGGGACGAGTGACACCGGGCCAGAGGACGATCGCAGGCACACGGGTTCCCCCTTCCCAGTGCTGGCCTTTTTCACCTCGCAGGGGAAAGTTGCTGCTGGTCTTGCGACAGACGCCGCCATTGTCAGAAGTGAAGACGATCAACGTGCGATCTGCGATGCCGCTCTGTTCCAGTTGAGCGCGGACACGACCGACGGCAGTATCGACGGAGTGGACCATGGCTGCATACTCGGGGTTATGATGATACTTGCCACGAGGCTGCTGTTTGAATTTCTGCACCAGGTCAGGTCGCCCCTGAATCGGTGCATGTACCGAATAGAAGGCAAAGTAGAGGAAGAAGGGATTGTCCTGCTGCTCACGGATGAGTGTCACTGCCTCGTCGGTGAGCCGATCGGTGAGGTAGCGTCCCGCGCGCTGTTCTTCGGTCAGTCGACTGTCCCACTTCAGTGCATCACCACCATAGGGAAAGTGATAACTGCGGGGCAGTCCCCGGTTCGTACCGCTGATGTTAACATCAAAGCCGTGATCTTCAGGCAGGTTGCCTGGCCCGCCGAGATGCCATTTGCCGACGTGCAGAGTTTTGTAGCCTGCCTTGCGAAGCGCTTCAGGGAGCGTTGTGTATTTCTGTGCGAGGTGCTGCTGCCACTCGGGTGGTTTGAGTGGAAAGTCGCGGTACTGCTTCGCCCAGCCGGGAATCCAGTCGGTCAGGTGAGTGCGGGCGGGATACATACCGGTCATCAGGGCACCGCGGGTCGGCGAGCAGGCATTGCAGGCCGCATAGTTCTGTGTGAACTTCATCCCTTCTGAAGCGAGACGATCGATATTCGGCGTCTGATAATAGTCACTGCCATAACAGGCCAGATCGGTCCAGCCGAGATCGTCGACGAGAAAGAAAACCACATTCCACGGACGCTCGGCTGCGGTGAGGTTTGTAGCCCCACTACCAAGGGTGATGAGCAGGACGACACTGAAACAGCAGACACGTTGCAGCAGACGGACCATGGAAGTTCCTCTGATCGGGGATCATTCAACTGAGCCAGGAAACAAATCGAAACGCTTGCCTGCGTTTTATGATAACGATCACAGAAGTCAGATGAAACGTTGAGCAGACGAAAGACAGGTCAAGGTTTGCTGCCGCTCGCATTAATAGATCGAGTCCACGATTTCATCGGGGGGTGGCAGTTCCAGAAGTTTCACTGCCTGGATTGTAGTATCTCCCTGGCTGAGCGCTTTCGCCACGCGATGTGCCCCGTCGAAGAGCTGGCCTTCTGGATCCAGAATGATCGGATAGTCAGAATCGACCTGTTCCATTCTTACGAAATGTTCAACCACGTTACGGAGAGTGGGCGGGAAATTGTCGTCGAACCAGCAGACACCGTCGAGGTGTTTGAGCGATTCGATCTCGATCGTAATCACCGGCAACTGTGCCGCCAGTTTCCAGAGTCGCTCCGTATACCAGACGTGGTATTTGTCACCCACCTTCTGAGTCGTGCGATCAATGCGTCGTGTCACTCGGGCGCTCCGTTTGAGATCTCATGTAGCGCTTTCCGTTCTCTCTGAAGATCAGAGGCGGAAAATATCTGCAGATTCATCATACCAGAATCGTGAGTCTCCGAGCCTGTTTTACCACGGAAACAGCCTCTGCCAGAGATTTGCTGATTCTCAGAAGACTGGCAGCCCACAGACCAGACCGCAGGCTGAGACACCCATGTTCAGTATCATTTCCACTAAATCACCGCCTCGAAAACTCTGGCATATGAATTGCGATTGATAGAAGACGTACCTCCGTAGCTCATGCAGGAGCGATAACCCATGGATTATCAAAAATTACGTAATGTTCTGAAACGAGCCGGTTCTGATTTCCTCGATGACGAATGCATGTCCAGTGGCGCTGCGATTGCGTATTACACCATTTTTTCGCTGCCGCCTCTGCTGGCGATCGTCTTCGCATTGACCACACAATTCTGGTCAGCGGAACAGGTCTCTTCAGTGATCAATTCCCAATTAGGACTCCCAGTCGAACAGACTGTCGAAGCGGAGGATGACGTAGATACGTCTGCAGGGTTCGACCTGACCAGTGTCGCGGAACGTGTGCAGTCAGGCCAGACACCGGAGCGCCCCCTCTGGTCCCAACTTCTGGGAGCGGCCGTACTGATTTTTTCAGCCAGCGGTGTGCTGGCCCAGTTGCAGTCCGCGTTGAATAAAGCCTGGAATGTCGAACCGGACCCGGAACAGGGTGGCATCATGGCTTTTATCAAAAAACGATTGATCTCACTGGCGTTTCTGATCGTTGTCGGTCTGCTGTTGTTAATCTCACTGGTGCTGACCACGTTTGTCGATGAATTTACGCGCTGGCTGGACTATGGATATCTGGACGTCGGCATCCTGTCTGCAGTCATGATTGTGAATACTCTGCTGACGCTGGGCCTGGCGACCCTGCTGTTTGCTGCGACCTTCAAAGTTCTGCCTGACGCAAATATTAAATGGCGGGATGTGTTCGTGGGAGCGGGAGTCACGGCGTTCCTGTTCGTGATTGGTAAAAGCGGTATTGCCTGGTATCTGCAATTCTCTGAGGCAGGGTCCAGTTGGGGGAGTGCAGCGACATCCATGATCGGGATTCTGATCTGGGTCTATTACTCGTCCCTGATCATTTTACTGGGAGCTGAATTCACACAAAGCTGGTCGATTGAATTTGGTGACGGCCTGATGCCGGCCCCCGGAGCCGTACTGGTGACTGCTGAGAAAATCTATCACCGAAATGAACCAGAGAATCTGTCCTGTAAAAGTTAACTCCGTCTCTTACTCCATCATAACACGACTTACCGAACTGAAAGGCGAGTCCCATGATTCAGAAAATAAAACAGAACCGTTCCCTGGCCGAATATCTTTTCCCTCCGTCCGCTGATCAGGGTGCGTATCGCGCGGAACGCGTCGATCGTTTTGCCCGGTTTGAAAAGCTGACCAGCCTGCTCGACGATTCGTTTACCATCCCGGGAACCAGTATCCGGGTCGGCTGGGACTCGATCATCGGGATTGTGCCTGGGCTGGGGGACATGATCTCCACGGTTTTATCGGGTTACCTGATCTACCAGGCAAAGCAACTCGGCGCTTCTAACTGGGTGCTGGCCCGGATGGTCGGTAACACGGGTCTGGACTTTCTGCTGGGTTCGATTCCCGTCGCCGGAGATATTTTTGATGTGTTCTTTAAATCGAACCGCCGTAATTCCCGGTTGCTGAAAAAACATCTCGACCGCCGGAACGCGAGTTGAACCAGGGTTTGCTGAGTATGATCATTTCCGTCTGGGACAACAAAGGGTCCTCGAATTCAGCTAGAAATCCGGATACTGTAAAGTGCCTGCATTTGATACCATGCTCGGGAAGTGAACGATATATTTTGTTTGAGTCCTGAACATAAAGGTCTCACCGTGGATGCTCAAATCAGAGAAGCCCATACCGAGTCGATTGAAGCCGAGGTCAGCCGGATCCTGTCCGCGAATGCTGAGACGACGGGATTTCCCTACGCGCCGGAACCGCTGAAAATCAAAATTGAGCTGGACGGAAAGCTGGTCGCGGGGCTGGTTGGGTTCACGCTGTGGGAATGGCTGTATATTCAGACGCTGGCAGTCGAAGCGGATTTGCGGGGACAGGGGCTGGGACGCCAGCTGGTGCTTGAAGCGGAACGGATCGCCCGCGACAGAAAGTGCCACGCTGCCTGGGTCGATACCTTCAGCTTTCAGGCCCCGGCCTTCTACACGCAACTGGGTTATGCTCCGTTCGGGACGCTGGCAGACTTCCCCACCGGACAGGAACGGATCTTTCTCTATAAGAATCTGACAACAGAGCCGTCTCAGTCTGACGACTGAATCATTCAGTGAATGGACTCGCGCGTCCCATCAAAGAGATTTGATATTTCATTTTAATGCCTGTTTCAGGACTGTTTTACAACCTGAATCTGAGAACCCCAATCCTCTCGACCTGCTGGTCTGATTTTGTGAGGAATTGCTATTTGTGATTTTGGGCAAATGGCTTAATATCGCGGCCCTGATTCAAGTCAGTCCCCGATGGCGAGCGCTCGTTCCAGTTGATTCTGTAACGACACAGTGAATGGATTCACCTTCATCTGGAGGCGATTTTTTTAATCGATCTCTGGTCTGCATTCACCGGGCTGCTCTCTACTCCCGGATCTGATCGTGTTAACCCCACAACTATAATGGTCCGTCTGGATCAGCGTCAGAAAGTAGAGTCACCGATGGAGCTTGCATCCCCGTCCGCCAGTTCACAGATTACCCAGCACGTGTTATCGCATATGATCAACCGTTTGAGTGCCGTCGATCCGTGTGAAGATCCTTATCCCCATATCAGCGTTCGCGATATTTTCCCGCAGGACGTCTATGCCGATCTGATTGATCTGCTGCCGGAAGATTCCGTTTACACTACCATGGGTAAGCGGCACATCATGGAAAACGGCGAATCGAATCGTTTTGAATTTCAGCTGTCCGCGGAGAACATCGACGCGAACCTGACCGACAGCCGTCACACACTCTGGACCGGCATCCGTAATGCGTTGAATGCCCCCGAACTGAAAAAGGCGGTCTTTAATCGTCTGAGTGCAGGCATCGGATATCGGTTTGGTATCGATCCCAAAGATGTCAACCAGGTAGAAGCGTTTCCCCGTCTGAGCCTGATGCGGGAAAAGCCGGGCTACTTCATTACGCCTCACCCTGACACCCGTAAAAAGCTGGTCACGTTTCAGATTGCCCTGCCCCGCGATCGCTCACAGCTGGACCTGGGCACCATGATCTACAAACGCAACCTGTCACCTAAGTTTCTGCTCAACCGTCCCAAGGGATTTCGCGGCTTCGAAAAGGTGAATCAGTATCCGTTCGAACCAAACAGCGCTTTCGCATTTTCCGTGATCAATTCGGTTCGTAAAAAGAGCTGGCACGGCCGCGAACCTCTGGAAGGGGAATCGGGCATTCGCAACAGTCTGCTCTGCATCTACTATGCCTCCAAAGAGAATGCAACGACCTACTAAAGCGGGGCGTAAAATAATAAAATTGAACAGGCCGGGACTTTTTTACAGAGTCCCGGCCTGTTTGCGTTTCTGAAATCAATATGGGGGAACAGTCATGAACTTTAAAACGACTCTGCTGACAGCCGTGATTGTTGTGCTTTCAGTGGTCACAACACTGTTTGCCATTCAGAAACAGGCAGTCCGTCAGACTCCCCGTGCGATCCGGGTCGGTCAGAATATCCAGGAAGCGATCCAGGTCATGGAACGGGCCGGGCTCAAAGAATATCTACCTTTACAGATCGCCCCTGCGAAAAAAACGGAGCGATTGACCGGCTGGCCCGTGAGTGAGGGGCATCTGATAGCCTGTTACTCAGTCGTCGATCATAAGATTGTCGACCTCGAATTGTACCTCGTCGATCAGGATTGCCAACGCCGCTTTAAAAGTGAGCAGGTACGGAATCTGACCTTCGAAGTGAAAGCCTATGCGCCGGACACAGGGGATATCCTGATGAAGGTCCCCCACAAAGGCATGCCATCTCAACAGCGTCCCCAGTCCAGATAACCGTGAATTCGACTGTCGCTGCTGCTGGAACCACGCGTCAAATCACGCTACGATAAAGAGCCGTCTGATATCAGGACATATTTGGGACAGCTCTGTCGTATCTGAGGTCTGTGGAAACATGATCCGCCGCAATCGAAGTTACCTCGAAGAATTCGCCATCCGGATTCGCGAACACAACCTGTTCAAGGCAACCAGGGAACGGCTGCTGATTGTCCGTCACATTCATGAGCAGTACCGCCAGCGGGAAAGCTTTACCGGCGTTGATGTCGCGGAATCGATCAAGGTAGCGACACCGCGGCGGGTTTCCCTGTCCACGGTCTACCGCACACTCAGATGCCTGCTTGAAGTAGAACTGCTGGACCGGCTGGAACAGGAACCGTCTTCCCAGTCGGAGCCCCCATTAATTCTGTATCGTTTGCCTGTTGCGTGGCGTGACTGACAGTTTCTTTTCGTAAGATCAGATAGGATTTCAACCACGAAAAGTACTAAATACATGATTGTTGTCCTGCGATACTGATCTGCTGTGAAGCATGTTGTTGCGATGCTGAAATACGTTGCCAATCTGCATCAGGCATCCGTTTATTGTTGATTCTGCCCGTGAAATATTGGATAACAGGGGTAATTCAAACATTCTCGCCTGAAGTTCTGCAACTTCAATCCCTCCATTAAATTGCTGATTCATAAAGGAAGCGCACCTGTGATGCTAAACTTAAAGACCAAGCTGACGCTCATATTGTCTGCCTGTCTGTCACTGTCGACAGTCTCGGCGGCGGAAAACTCTGACGACGCAAATAAACTTTCCACCGCGGAAAAGAAAAGTGGCTGGAAGCTGCTGTTCGACGGCAAGACCACCGACGGCTGGAGAAACTATCAGAAAGACAGCGTCAGTGATGGCTGGAAGGTTAAGGACGGCGTACTGACCCGCGCTGAAAAAGGGGCCGGCGATATCATCACCGATGATGAGTTCAAGTACTTCGAACTCTCACTGGATTACAAGATCTCCCCAGAGGGGAACAGCGGACTGATGTTCCACGTCACCGAAGAAGAAAAAACTCCCTGGCGGACCGGTCCCGAAGTGCAGATCCAGGATAACGTTGACGGCCACGATCCCCAGAAAGCGGGGTGGCTCTATCAGTTGTACAAACCGGCTCCTCCCCGGGCAGGCTCTGATGAAGAAAAGAGCAAACCTGCCGATGCCACACGTCCGGCCGGCGAGTGGAACAACCTGTTCCTGCGAATCGGCCCCGATCGTTCCGAAGTCGTGATGAATGGCATTCGCTACTTTCGCTTTAACAAAGGGAGTGCCGACTGGGACAAACGGGTGGCTGCCAGCAAGTTTTCCAAGTTCCCGAAGTTCGGCAAAGCAGAGAAAGGACACATCTGCCTGCAGGACCATAACGACCTCGTCTCCTTCCGCAACATTAAAATCCGGAAGCTGGCCGACGATGGTTCTGCACCCGACCCAAGTGATGGCGCACTGGCAATCAAAGGGGTTCCTGCATTTCCCGGTCTGAAATGGGAAGGCTGGGAAGCCGTCAATGAAGAGACTGGTAAAATTGTGCCACTGCGTCCTATGGTTGTGAAGAGTGCTGATGACAGTGGACGCCTCTTTGTCGCGACTCAGCGGGGCATGATTCACACAATCGACACCAAGTCCCCCAAACAGGCGAAGCTGTTCCTCGACATCCGCGAGGCAGTCGCTCCCTGGAAGAAGAACAACGAAGAAGGTCTGCTCGGTCTGGCGTTCCATCCCGACTTTGCCAGGAACGGACAGTTCTTCGTCTACTACACGGCTGAAGGAATGCCGCGGAAATCAAAGATCTCCCGCTTCCAGGTTTCTGACAGCGATCCCAACAAGGCGGATCCAAAGAGCGAAACCGTGATCATGGAGATCGATCAACCGTTCGGAAACCATAACGGCGGTTCAATTGAATTCGGCCCCGATGGATATCTCTACATCGGTCTGGGTGACGGCGGTTCGGGGAACGATCCGCTGGGCAACGGCCAGAACCTGGAAACCCTGCTTGGTTCGATTCTGCGAATCGACGTCGATCATCAGGCAAACGGCAAGAACTATGCGATCCCCGCGGACAACCCGTTCGTCGATCGTGCCAAGGCCCGCCCGGAAATTTACGCTTACGGACTGCGGAATGTGTGGCGTTTGAATTTCGATCCCAAGACCGGTACGCTTTACGCCGGTGAAGTCGGCCAGGAACTGTGGGAAGAGATCGACATTATCAAAAAAGGTGGCAACTATGGTTGGAGTGTGCGTGAAGGCACACACAACTTTGGTAATCGCCCCGAGACCGCGCAGGAGAAGCCGATCGCCCCGATCTGGGAATACGATCATGGTATCGGTCGCTCTGTCACAGGCGGTACCGTGTACCGCGGCAAGAAGCTGCCCGAACTGGACGGCATGTACGTTTACGCCGACTTCGTCTCGGGCAAAATCTGGGCACTAAAATATGATGAGAAAGCAGGAGAAGTCACCAAGAACCTGCGTCTCTCCACGAGCACGGTTCCCGTGATGGCCTTCGGAACCGACGCAGACGGCAATCTGTATTACTGCGTCGAAACCGTCAAAGGGGGCGAAGGGATCTTCCGGCTCGAAAAAGAGTAGCGGGCAGTCTTCAGTTGAGTTTGAAACCGGTGCCAGGTTCCAATGCGGGGCCTGGCACTTTTTTGTTTGCCTTCAGAGTGACCGCATTCACCAACATCACTCAGCGCTGGTTGAATTCCTGGGCCCAGTTGCGGACGGCTTTTTTGATTTGCTTCTGATCGAAGGCGGCGAAGCCGAGGACCATACCTGGGACCTGCTCCGGTTCCCGCGCATATATACGGACGGCATGATATTCCATACCGACGCGGTCGGGCTGATTACTGGTATCCAGCTCCGCGCCGTTGCACTGGGCAGTTGCCTGTTACTGTTAACTTTTGCGTTGTGCATGACATTCGGCACCGGCCTCGAAGGGCCGCTCTCGTTCTCTGTCTGGACGGCATCGGCGGCCTCCCTGCTGCTGGCCACTCATCCACAATTACGCAGCCCGGCTGCCGCTTAGTCAGACTTTGTATCACAAAACTTGCTGCGCATCATGGTTTTCAGATTCCCTGCCTGGTTGTGTCAACGCTGTCTTTTATAATATGGTAGAGTGATATGAGACCGTGTCAACTCTAATATTTCGTCAACTCTGATGACATGATGCATGCCTCCTGCCGGCGAGTTGTCACATGATCTCCCTGGAAATTCTACAAACGGTTTTTCTCGTTTTGCTGTTCATCGCCGGTGCTTCAAGTATTCGACTCTTGATTCTGTTGAAACAGGCTAACTGCTGGCAGCCGGTGAAGGCATTTGGCTTTGAAATCTATAACTGGGGATTTCACGGGAGTATCGCGCATTTCTGGAAACAGCGTGCGCAGGTCGATCCGATCATCAGGAAGAAGATCTACTTTCATCTGGTATTTGGCCCGTTCTGCTTTATGATGACAGTATTGATGTTGCTGTTGTCTGCATTTAAGGCCCCGACTCCCTGAAAGTCTGTCATGATTCCGCATTCGAGTTCTGACAAACCGTTTGCACGCGTGATGTATGGCGTCTTCTTCGTCATCGGCGTCGCTGTGATCTATTTCGCCACCCTGTTTCGAAAAGATGCCTGGCTGATTCTGGCGATCACGTTCGCGCTGTATGGGATCTTCAGAGTTGCGGGGAGGTTGCTGGCCGGCTTATCGGAGGTAGCCATTCTTAAACTGGAGAAAGTAACTTTCTACCTGTTTGTGGTGAGTGCCCTCAGTCTGGTTGGGTATTGTTTCTGGGCCGAGATTATTCCCGTGAAGTTCTTTGGGTGACAGGCAAGAGTCAACATTCGCAGCTGTTCCTGGCGAACTGCTGTTTCATTTCCCCTTCAGTGTAGATCGGCTGTGAATTCCATGCCTGTTTCCAACGAGACCCTGATACGCATTGCACATGCAAGCGTGATGAAGGATATGCTCTTCTCTCAATCCCTGGATCATTGGCAACGCCAGAATCAGGAGGATCATTCGGTTCAGACAACTCCAGGCCGCCGCGACACTACCAGTTTCAGAGGAGTTCCTATGATGGTCATTGAAGGGGACTGTAATGAGGACCTGGAGGCAGATGAGGGGGGCCTGATCCATATCTATGGGAACCTGAATGCGACGATTGAAGTCAAAGGCATTTCGGAAATCATTATCACCGGTGATGCAGGACCACAGGCGGAAATCAGAGCGGATGGAATCTGCCACATTTTTATCGGAGGGCGTTTCACCGGCAGACTTCACTCTGTTGACTCCCTGAAAGTCTGGATTGAATCCGACTTCGATGGCATTCTGAAAACCGGGGCGCCTCACACAGACATTTACGCCGGCGGAAACTTCCATGGTGAGATTTTGCCTGTTGAAAAAGGGGCGTTGCTCGAGCTGACCGTGGTGGGTTTTGCTTCCCAGCACTCACTTAACAGAATCAAGGATTACAATTACACCCAATTTCATGCGTCGATTGGAATCAGTGATGTGGCACCCGGGTTGTACCCAAAGACAGAATACTATCGACGGACATCCGATGGAAACAGTTATAATCGCTGGTGTGTGCGAACAGAGAGGCAACCGGTAGAGTGATAATCCCACCGATCCCATTTCGATCTTCATGACTTGAGTCTAGAGAAGATGGAAGACACTACCACTGGCACCTGATACACTAAGTAATCTGCTGAAAGAAAAAGATTGACGGTCCGCACCGTCCCCACGCAACATTGATCCCGTTTTTCGATTCAGGAATTCAAAATGAAAAGACGCTCGCTGCTGTTCCTGTTTGTACTCTGTTTCGCTGTTCCTGCTTTCGCTGCAGACAAGCCGAATGTGCTGTTTATTGCCGTCGACGATTTGCGGCCTGAACTGGCCTGTTATGGGAAGCAGCACATTCACTCGCCGAACATCGACAAGCTGGCGGAAAGCAGTACGCTGTTCGAGCGAACCTACTGCATGGTCCCTACCTGCGGGGCTTCGCGGGCGAGTCTGATGACCGGAATTCGCCCGGCCCGTAAGCGGTTCGTCAACTTTCTGACCTGGGCCGACCGCGATGCACCGGGCATTACGACTATGAACACCCAGTTCAAACAGAACGGCTATTACACGGTTTCCCTGGGGAAAATCTTCCATCATCCCCAGGACAGTGCACAGGGTTGGTCAGAACCGGCGTGGCGTCCCAAAGGCATCGCCTGGTATCAGCGGCCCGAAAATCAGAAACTGCACGAAGAGCGACAGAAACAGGGCAAGCGAAAGGCCAAGGGGCCCGCGTGGGAGTCAGCCGACGTCGCTGACAATGCCTATGCAGATGGCGTGCTGGCTGAGAAAGCGATTGAGAAACTGCAACAGTTGAAAAAGCAGGAGCAACCGTTTTTCCTGGCCGTCGGTTTCTTCAAGCCACACCTCCCCTTTATCGCGCCCCAGAAATACTGGGACCTGTATGATCACGACAAGATCCAGCTGCCCGAGAATTATAAAGTTCCACAGGACGCACCGGAGGAATCGATTCATAATTCGGGCGAGCTGCGGGCTTACGCGGGCATTCCCCGCAAGGGCCCCGTGTCTGAAGAGACCGCCCGCAACCTGATTCACGGCTACTATGCCTGTGTGAGTTACACCGACGCCCAGATCGGCAAGCTGCTGGCGGAACTGGATCGCCTGCAACTGAGCGACAATACAATCGTCGTGCTCTGGGGCGACCATGGCTGGAACCTGGGCGACCATACGCTGTGGTGCAAACACAGCTGCTATGAAAGTTCGCTGCAGATTCCCCTGCTCGTCCGGGCGCCGGGCATCCAGGGAGGACAACGGCGGTCCGCGTTAATCGAAACGATTGACGTCTACCCTTCCCTCTGCACACTGGCTGGGATTCCACTACCCGAACACCTGGCGGGCCAGAGCTTTGTCGAACTGATGCGGAATCCGGATACGAAATGGAAAGAGGCTGCTGTGAGCCGTTTCCGTAACGGCGACACGATCCGCACCGACGCACTGCGTTACACGGAATACACCAATCCCAAAGGGAAACGGACATCACGCATGCTCTACGATCACAGTTCCGATCCGCTGGAAAACCAGAACGTGGCGGAGAAACGAACCGACGAGAGTCAAACGCTGTCGAAACAGTTGAACCAGATCAAAGGCCGCGACGGGAGACTGGGGCGGAAGTAATACACAAGTCGGTGATCAGAATTCGGAATTAGATGGTGATACAAGATTCAGACAGTCTGATTTTGAAAACGCTTCTGGAGTCGCTCCCCGAGTTGTATCAGTCCTGCAAAGCGGACAGGAAGCGATTGCATGACTGGGAATGGGAGCAGGAGGATGCTCCTTCCATTCTGGGGGAGATGGAGGTGCGTGCTACTACGATCGCCGGTTATGCAACTTCGCTGCAGAAACCAGACTACAATGGCAGCCGGGATCTTCGGGCAATGGTCAGTGGACTTCAGCAGGCCTCAATTCACCAGTCTGAAACTTTGAGAAACTGGATGCAGACGGAAGCGCAGCACTATCCTGATTTTGCTCTCTACATTGAAACACTGGAAGCGCTACTCTGGCTGGCTGTGAAACAGGTTCGGCAGGAAGTCATACTGAGGAAAGAAACAGACCGGGGTACTTAATTATTCCCCGCGTCAGTTCTCGTTATTCACTTCCAGTTCGAGATAGCCTTTGCGGTCGATGAAGACTTTGTAGAGGCTGTGGGCGCCGTGCCAGCTGGGGAGTCCGCTGCGGACCGTCAGACATTGATCGTGGGTGCCATCGATTTCGAGGGTGCGACTGCCGCACAGATCGACGCGGGCTTCGATTCGATGTTTCTGTGGATTGATTTCGGAGTGAAGCGTTTCGCCCTCCGCGATGGAGCCGATGGAAACGCCGTCCACCAGAATTGAAAACTTGCGCATCTTGTCGGCACAACCGGGTTCACGTTTGACGGTGAGTTTCGACATGACAGGACCTCCCTCTCTGCAGCAAACAGAATTCGCGTATGAATTACATTTGTACGATTGAGTTGGCGTCCTTCTATTTTAGGCAGTCCCTGTCCGGGTTTCCAGAAAAATCAACGATGGCCGTTTACACCTTTCGATAAGCCGATACCTGTCAACAGCTTACCGGGCCTGAGGAGCGGGCGGTAAATTGGTCTGCGGTACAATCTGAATCGCATTGAACATGGAATAATCGCTGTCCGCACGAAAGCTGGTCAGGGTCAGTTCCTGGCCCGTCTTGATGTCAAAATCGAAGCTGACGTACTGCACGCCTTCGCGGTAGGGCTGATTGCGATAGTTCCAGGTGCCGTCACTGGCGGTCGCTTTCTGACCGATGATGCGCTTACCGACTTTGAGTTCAATTTTCGCGTTCTGATTCGGTGCATCACCGTGCGCGAAGACATAGATTTTGTATTTCCCGGCCGGCAGATCGAGGACCCTGGTCTGCAGATCGACACAGCGGCAGTTGTGATAGATGTACCCCTGAAAGATGCCGGACTGGCCCTGAATGCCCCACTCACCATCGTGCCGGGTGACACGCAGGCGAACGGTGCTGGGCATGGCATCGCTATACCGTGTGTAGTCAACCGCGGTCGTGCCGAGGTCAACCATGTTCCAGATATCCTGCGGACGCCCCACGACGCCATCGTAATTTCCAATTCCCGGATCGTGGGCAAAGACGATATTCAGTGAACGGACCGCGGGACGGTTCTCTTCGAATACCCGAGGTTGCTGTTTACCATTTCTGAGCATGACCTTTCCCGGAGGCTGAGGAAGCGGCTCCTGAACGCTGGTCTGTGCTGGGAGCTGTTGTGATTGTGCCACGGCTTTCAACAGGACATCCGGTCCTCCGCTGGGTTCGGACTTCGCGTGGGCTGTGATTTTTGCATGTGTCTGCAGCGGCCGATCGAGTCTCACTACCTCCTGTATCTGGGGTAGATCAGCAGATGCGTCTATCGCGAAGGCGACCGGGAGGATTGCCAGTAGACTAGTCAGCGCGACAAAGGTGAAGGTGAGTGCCAGTCGCGTGCGGAGGCTGGCCGGACGTCGGTCGCGGGTCTCCTGTAGGATGGACTTCAGGCGGCGGGAAAACCCACTCTCTGCAGCCAGCGAGACGGCTGTCAGTTTCAAGCTGCGGCTGGATCGAAACGCGGAGACTACCTGCAGGAGTTGATCTGCATAGTCAGACGCCCGGGTGCCGTGCTGCAAAACGATGTCATCGCAGGCATGTTCGCGTTCGAGATAGAGTTTCCGTGAGGCGAACCAGACCAGGGGATGAAACCAGTAGCAGGCGTGTGTCAGTTGTACGAGCAGTTGCCAGAGACAGTCGCGTCGGGCCACATGCGCCAGTTCGTGCAGCAGGGCACAGCGGACTTCCTGTTCCCTCCAGTTCTGTGCTTCGCGGGGCAACAGAATCGAAGGACACCTTACACCCCACGTCATGGGGAGCGAACGTTGATCGGTCGTTAACAGGGAGACGGATTGAGAACAGTTCAGTTCAACGCGACATTGTTGCAGCAGATCGAAGAGCGGCCCCTCTGTGATGATGTTACATTGTCTGCTGAAAGCGTGGAGGCGAAACTGCAGCAGCGCCAGCCGAAACAGCATCACCAGAACTCCCGTCAGCCAGATAGCATTCCAGTGAATGCCGATACGCGGGAGGGATGCAGCGCTGTCTTGTGCGTTCTGAAGTTGTGTATTACAGGCCGCTGGAAGCTTCATATGGGCCGCAGGCTGTGCTGAGACTTCAGGTAAAGATCCTGGGAGCGTCTGTTGCGTGCTGCTGGTCACGGGTGTGGAGAAGGACGATGCTGTTTCCTGAGTCGCGAGCGCTGGTCGCGTCAGCTTGGGCATACTCCCGTTGACGAAGAATAAGGCGAGCACCGCCAGCAGGGCGCCGCTCCAGACCGTGTGACGAACGGCTGCACTGGCCTGTGGCAGCAGTCGCGTGGCGACCAGTGCGACGAGCAAGATCACAGTCGACTTGATAATCAGGTCCAGCAGGAAATCAGGCTGCCCGATGAACGGAATGGATTGCAGAATCGTTTGCATCGTTTAGTTTCCTTTTTCTCGAGCTGCTTTAATCAGTTTGACCATTTCGCGTAATTCGTCGTCCGAGAGGGCTTCGTCATCACTGGCGAGCTGTGCTGCCAGTGCCTGCTTGAAGGAACCATCAAAGAAAGTCTGAACGACATGTTTGAGGGCTTTGGTGCCTTCCGGGCGTCGGGGAGACGTGGGTGCGTAAACAAATTCACGCCCCTGCTTGTGCCTCTGGATCAGCGACTTGTCCATCAGGATGCGGAGCATGGTGCGAATTGCAGTGGGGGTGGGCGGACTGGGCAGATCGCTCTGGATCTCCAGCACGGTCGCTTCCCCGCGCGAATAAAGCGAATCCATGATCTGGCGTTCCCGCCGACTGAGTTGGGCCTGTTGTGACATGGGCTGTTTCCTGTGCATGGCAGCAATTGTTACGCTAATTTTTTAGCGTTTCCACGAAGGGTCGTCAATACGAAAAGCTAATTTTTTAGCGAATACATTATCCAAGTGTGATATGCGTTCCACGGGTTACGGAATGCAAAGCATCTAACCCGATTCATTCTCACCGGTTATAGATCACAGGCATCTGCCCCTGCCACTGTTGCCAGATTTCGTCCTGGGTCACCAGTTCCGCCATGAAATGGGCTACGTTGATGCGGCTGGTCTTGCCGGGGTTGAAGATTGCACTGCGCGTGGGTGAAGGGGAAACGTCATACGCAGAGACTTCATCCAGATTGATCAGGGAATCGGGGCGGACGGCGGCCCACTGAAGACGGTCATGGTTCTGACCGATGTGCGTTCGCAAATAGTCAGCGGCCTGTTCGTTATCCCGGTGTGGAGGGACCAGAGTGCGTATAAGCCCCACCACGCAGCGCTGGGCGAATGACACCGGCTCCACGAGATCGCGGTTACGGTTGCCCGCGGTATTCATGAGCACCACGCGGACAGGCTGCGCGGTGCCTGAGTCAGGAACTGCTGCACACAGCCTGCGGATCGTATCGGTGACGAGTAGCCTCGGTTTGCCGAAGATCCCCTTGAAGGTCAAGTTGTGCCCCAGGCAGGAAGTGAGCGCGGTACAGCCTGCGACATGACGCGCGAGTTCATCAGGACTCAAGTCAAGCACGCTGGCCTGGATTTCGGTGAAGTCGGGATGTGTGGTGATGAACTTATTGAACGTACCGGTCCGGCGCACGAGGGCTTTCACGGGTTCGTTCCGTTTGAGTAACTGTTCCACGAGCAGCCGTCCGGTGGCACCGGTAGCGCCGACAACGAGGGTGGTCATACTATGAATCTTTCACTGGTGATTGCAGTCGGATCGCCTGCTGAGCATACTGCCCCACGCCGTTCGTTACTGTTGCGGAATGAATTTCAGTTCTGCGAGCCATTCCAGGGACTGTTTCTGCCAGGCATCCCAGGAGGGACCTTTGTAGCCGTTGAGGCCATGTCCGCCATCGGGGAGTTCGAGCAGTTTGGATGGAATCTGTTTTTCCTGCAGGGCTGCATAGAGTGCCTGGCTGTTTTTGATGGGCACCGGTTTATCGTCGACCGCGTGGGCCAGAAAGATCGGCGGTGTCTGATCGGTGACCTGTTTTTCATTCGAGAACAGTTCGATCATCTCAGCCGTGGGTTCGGGACCGAGCAGATTCTTTTTCGAGCCGCCATGCGTGGTTTCTCCCATGGTGACAACGGGATAGACGAGAATCGCGAAATCGGGACGGGAGCTTTGTCGGTTGATGGGATCTTGAGCCTGGGAATCGCCGGCATCAAAGTGTGTGGCGGCGGTGGAGGCGAGGTGCCCGCCTGCGGAGAAGCCCATGATACCGACCTTCCCGGGATCGATGCCCCAGTCTTTCGCATGCGCGCGAGCCATGCGGATCGCCCGCTGGGCATCCATCAGCGGAACGAAGGAGCGACCGTCGGGCATGCGATACTCGAGGACGATCCCCGTCACGCCATGCCTGTTGAGCCAGGCAGCGATGCCGTGCCCTTCTCCGCCGGTGACGACGCGCTGATATCCGCCGCCGGGACAGATGACGATGGCAGCACCGTTCGGTTTTACGGGGCGATGCAGCGTGAGTTTCACGTCTGCCTCTTCGAACTGGTCCGCACCGACCGGGGCTTTGCCGTCCCAGAGGGAGAAGACTTCGGGGGGCAGACTGGTCTCTGAAGCAGAGTTGGTTTCGCCTTCCGGAATGAGCAGCGTTGAGAGTACCTGGGCATAGACGCGGTGCCCGAAGTCGTTGGGATGATTCACTCCGTTACCGGTCAGGTCCCAGTCCTGTTTGTGTTTGAAGAATTCGGTCCAGAGGGAGGTCATGTCGGCTAAAGCGACTCCCGGCTGTGTGAGTTCCGCCAGCGCGTCGCGATACTGGGGAAACAGTTCATGTTTGAGTCGAATCCAGTCCCGGTTCCCCAGCATGGGGGCGACCAGAATGAATTCTGCCCGGGGCTGTTTTTTGCGAATCTGTTCGATCAGCGCCTTGGTGTTGGCTTTAAATTCTTCCGCCGAACGACCAGCTGAGTCATTCATCCCAAAGGCGATGATGACCAGGTCGGGGTCGGCCTTGACGACTTCGTCAACTTGTGTCAGGGCCCACTTCGTGTCTTTGCCGCCGACGGAAAGATTGGTCAATGCGATCCGGTTCTGATAATGGTGCTGCAGGTTCTCCTGAAGCAGTCCGAAGAATGCCGGCTGGAAGGGAGCTCCCCCGGCCCAGCCCGAGGCATTACAGCCGGTGGAGATGCTGTCACCCAACAGGACGATGGATGTCGTGTCGTGTTTCTGCAGTTTCTTGATCGTACGAGGCAGCGATTTGGCATTAAAGACCGGTTCGATCTTACTCCAGTCGACGGGTTCGTGGGTATAAGTGATGCAGGTCTGCAGATCGTGGTATTCGAGTTGTCCACCGAAGAAGATTTCACCGTGGCCATCGCGGTGCGTCAGCTTGTGCCTTTGTGAGTTCGCGGGGCGCCGCATCTGGGTGGGAAACTTCCAGACGATGCGTGTGTTTTCGGGGAGTGTGATTTCGCGCGAACCGGGTTTCCAATGGTAGTCGCGACCTTCTTCGTAAGTAACGTCTCCCGCGCTGTTCGTAATCTTGAGCACTTTCTGTGCTGGGAACAGCAGTGAAGCTTTCGTTTGACCCGTTCTCAAATCACGAATAAACAGGACTGATTCACCGCGAACGGTATCGCCTTTCCAGACCGGTTCGAGTAGTTCCTCTGAGAACTGCCACTGCCCGGGTGCGGGTTCCTCTGCGTGAGTGAGAGACGTCAGACAGATCAGCGTCAGCAGACTGAAGACCAGCGTTAAACAAACAAAGGGGCGACGCGCGGTGGAAATTGGCTTGAGCACGTGAATCTCCATTAGTGAGGACTCTGAAGAACGATCACAGGTGTTTGATGATAGCCCTTATTATAGCTGTGCACATCCCCTGTGTCTGCTCATTCTCAAAGAAGAGTTGCCCGGGAATCGTGAAGAATTCTCTTAGGATCTGCAGCTTGACCCGCTATGATGAAGGTACCTTTCCCTTAAGTGCTCAAACGGGAACACACTGTTACAGAATCAGAAATTCCTTTTTCAACAGGCTCCTCATGATTCATTTCCGTTCTGTGTTCTTAATGATGCTGATGATCCTGCTGGCAGACATCGCTGCTTTGCTGGCAGATGCGGAGAAGAAATCTGAGCCTGAGCTGAAAATCACCGAACCTAAACTGGATAATTCGGACGTGGAATGGGAAGGCAATTTCTTTGGGTTCTTTCCACGCATTTCCCGGCGGGCGACCCGGTTTGCGAAACACATTTCCCCGGAAGATAAAAACTGGCTGCTGAAGAATCTGAAACACAAAGACCGGACTGCGATCTGTCATCTACTGCTGATCGAGTACTGGGGGCCACCTGCCGCAGAGGGTGAGATCAAGCACTCACTCTCCGCCTGGTACGGACTGACGGCAGAGCTGCAGGCCTCCGGTGAAATACGCTATGACGAGGCAGACCGAGAAAAATTATTCAAGCTCTGGACCAAAGTGTTGTCCGACCCAAAAAACAGATTTAAGCACGGTGAAGGAAATCTTTTTTTGCGGGATCCGTTTAAACGGAAAAAGAAACAACAGTTGGATGATCAGTAAGCCAGATCCATTAATTTTTACCGGACCCGGTTTTTGAAACCTCTAACTGCCATTCGTCCTCGGGATCAAGTTGCTCGCGACAGGCTTTGCCCTGCAGCCACTGGCGGGCCTGTTTGCTGTCGAGGAGGTAGGTGTCCCAGAAAGCGGTGGTGACGGCGAGAATTGATTTGTGGTGGTTGGGATTCCGGCGCGCCAGACCGCGGCGCTGTCGTCCATCAGAAAATGCGGAGTGTTGCGCGTCGAACAGGACGAGTTCGTATTTGTCGATGCTGTCCGGCAGGCCCTGATAGACTTCGCGGCGGTCGGCGACGGTGGTGTCGTTAATGGGTGAGGTATCTTTGGTGCCGGTGAGTAACATCCAGGGTATCGAAACCTGTCCGAAGGAGTCTGCAGGTTCCGCCCGGCCGTGAATGCTGGGGCTGAACATCACAGCGGCTTTGATGCGGGGATCGGTATAACGTTTTCCCAACAGCCGCCAGGACTGACCACTGACGCCCTGCGTGGTGACTGCTCCATAAGAGTGGCCCGACATGCCGACGCGGCTGAGGTCCATTCGCTGATGAAACTGATGTTGTGAATCAGCATTCCAGCGGGTGAGTTGATCGAGGACGGCACTCACATCCTGGTAACGGTCGACGGTATTCTGCAGGGTGGTCGCGGACTTGAGTGCCCGCAGCCGCTGCAATGCGGGGACGTCTTTCCAGACTGCTTCATCACTGCCGGGATGCTGCAGGTAGACCACAACATAACCGCGGGCCGACCAGTGCTCTCCCAGGTACTGTGAGCCGGTACGGGCGCCTCCCAGACCGTGACTGAATAACAGGACCGGCGCGGGCTGCTCTGATTTCGGGAGATAAACCCGCAGGGGGATATCGCGATTTCGACTTTGATCCTGCATGGTGAGATCAACGGGAGCCGCGGATTTGCCTGACTCTGTTTTAAGGGGATCGTACTGTGCCGCCTGCGTGACAGAGAGCGGTGAAAGCAGGAGCCCTGAAAAAAGTAACCACAGAGAGAATCGTATAACTTTCATGCTCTTCTCTTTCGACGGAAACAGACATCTGCATGGCACAGGTAAGCGGCTTACTGATTTAACACCAGCGTCTGCAGGATGTCTCTGAAAGATAACGGGAATCCTGCGGATTCAAATCAAATTCGGCAGCAGACCTCAATATTAAACATTATTAATAATTAATGGGATTAAACGAATAATCAGGTTGACCACTAATACACAAATTCACATACTAATTTGAGACATGGTCTTCTCCGTGTCTGGCACCCTTCACCCCAACACTTTCGATGTAATTCACAACGAGACGAAAAGCCCTGAAAAACAGGCACAATACATTTCTTCCTAAACTTTACGAACAGAATTGGCAGGTCCTGTCAATTCAGAAAGAGGGTGCTCTATGCTTTCGCGTTTGTTACGTTTGTCAGGGTCAATTTTACACGGACCATCCGGTTTATGCGCGTTTTTATTCGCGTTCCTGACGGGTCTCCTGCTGTTGTTAAATCACCTGATTTTTGTCGATGCAGAAGGGGTCACACTCATACCGGCGAATAAGAACATTCGGGGAATGGGGCCGGTGACACGCGAGCTGATTGAACTGACCCAGGATATTGACTGGGCTAAAAATCCGGAAAAGAAGAAACGCGTGTTTGAGTTGAACTCCCGTCTGACGGATCCGGAGCGACAGAACAAACCTTATATCGATCCGGTCCCCTACCCGGTTCAAGTCGACTGAGGGAATGGGAATGGATGTCTCTCAGTCTTCACCTGTGACACGATCCCGGTATGCTTCCCAACCTGCGAAACCTTTCTGCAAAAAGGCGCCCAGTTCTTCAGCAGAGGCAAGAATAAGTACATCAGGCCAGCGGGAAGCCACCCGATCTGCCACTTCGCGCGAGGTGACCAGGGGACGCGTCTCTTCCATCGCGGGAAGCATGACCATGTTTCCCGCCTCGGCCAGAGCATAAAGCACGTTGAGAATTTCCGTGGTCAGTCCACGCAAGGCAGCCATACCTCCTGAGACATCGGCATCGGAGTCCAGGTGATCCATAAAAAGTTCAAATCCGGAACCATCGGAGAAATCAAACTGGTAACAGTTGGAGTCCAGTGGCAAGGTCGCTCCATGAGACGTCAGCAATTCACGTAACGCATCACGGTCGGCCGGTGAAAGAGACTCCCCCACCGGCTTCTGCATGACTTCGCCAGTAAAAGGATTCACGGCTTCCTCGGTCTGATCACTGAGGCGAGACGTCTGGAAGAAAATATCAAAACTCATGGGAGTTCCTTTGGATTCTGACGGAGAGCGTGGGAATTCAATTTCAGGTCAGACTAACTGTTGCGGGACGACAGTTCAATTAGAATTTTAATGTGCCAGGGTTTATTCAGCCTCTGAAGAGGGAGAATTCAGATCGCCGAGAGAGATTTGGCCGAAATCGTGAGTGTTGCCACTTGTTGTCTGAAAACGCAGATGGATGCCATTGGGCGTTTTATACCGCGTATGAGAGAGCGACAGGTAGTGCTCGAGCCCTGGTAACACACCTTTGAGGCGGAAAGAACCATCGGCGGCGGTGGTCGTGAGTTCTCCGACAGCCGTGTAAGTGTCGCGGTCGCCCTGCTGCTTTCGATAGAGAACAATTCGCGTGCCGGCGATCGGCGCGCCGGTTGGTTCGTGCACAGTCCTGCCTTCCACAAAGCCGAGCTGCTGCAGTTGGACTTCGATTGGCTGTTCGAGAGGAGCATTCTGTGGGGGACGCTGCACCAGTAATTGCGCGCCGAGCGTATCGTCGGCATTGCGGATGACAACTTCGTGCAACTGTTTTTCCTGATCGGAGAAATCCGTCATGAAGAGCTGATCGAGCCGATACTCTCCCCGTGCATCGGAGACACCATGAATGGGTATAAAACTTTGAATGACGCTCCCATCCATCAACTGAACCGATCGTGTGCTGGTTGCCGCAGTGCGAATGTCGGCCCCAGGGACCGGTTGGCCCTGGGGATCTTTGATGATAAGTTGAATGCGGGGTGCCGGCTGCAGTTCGATGACAGGTTGGCTGTCAGGCCCCTTTTGTGAGACGCTGACTCGTTTTGCGGGCTGTGGCTGCGAGGAGTTGAATTGAAAACCCCGAATGCGCCCCCGCGTCTGGAAGGCAAATTCTCCCGACGGACAGTGAACCAGAAAATAGCCGTCGGCATCAGTCGTCACAACGTGAGGTGGATGCAGGTGCGGAGTCTCAGGAATGAACTGCGATTGCTGCAGGTTCCAGGCAACCGGGGCATCTGGCACGCCGGCTCCTGTTGCCTCGTTGATCACGCGACCGCGGACCGGAATTCCTTTTGGCAACCTGATCTCGACTTCCAGCAGACGCGTTTCCGCGGGCCACGTGAAGAGGTTGCTGTAAGCGAGGTAGGCAGTGTGTTCCGGCGGATAGACGGTTGCCAGGAACTGCGTCTGTTTGAGATGCATGATTTCGATGACGCCGTCCTGATCGTGCTGGCGAGGAGGGACCTGGTAGCTTTGTTGATCAGGGATATATCGCACTCCGGGAATCAGTATTCCCGTTTCATCATCGACAACCCGCAGACGGAGACGGTACCCCGGTTCCAGTGTCACTGCGATCTCGCCGGTCTGGACCGGACGTTTCGACAGGGCTTCCATCTCGGGGGCCAGTTGAGGAACGGTCGCTGCGTAGAGATCGTGCAGCAGGTATTCGGGATGCGAGACCTGCAGGCAAAGTCCCCGCTCTGCGACGAGCCCTTTGAGTTCAAAGCGACCAGTGGCATCGGTTGTGGCCACGGGCGCGTCCCGGAAACCATCGAGGGCGACAAACTGGCGATCCTTCCCGCTGGGCCAGCGTCCCTGCTCCAGGTCAGCCTGTGTGATGTGCCGGAGTGACATCAGATGTTTGAGACGCACTTCGGCGTGGGCAACGGGCTGACCTGCTTCATCTATCACGCGGCCCGTTGCTGCAGTCGGCTTCTCAAGGGTCAACCTGATGTTGGTCACCGGTCTGGTGGTGAGCACGTGCTTCCAGCCCAGGGCATAGCCATCCTTCAAAGCGACGAGATCAACGGGGGCGAACACGCGATCCTGTTCGACATACAGTACGTCTACAAAACGGAATTTTCCCTGTGCATCGGTGGTTGTGCGTGCCAGATCCTGCCAGGGTCTGGGAATTCCCCGACCGCTGCGGGCACGCATCGACTGTCGCAGATAGACGGTGGCTCCGGCAACAGGTTTTCCAGCCGAATCGAGGACCTTTCCAGACAGATCGGGAACCGGCACACCGTCTGTGACAAACCGCTCAATCGACGGCGCTGCATCGTGACTGTGGACCGATTCTACTACCGGTGATTTCTCTACCTGCTGTAATGCTACGTTTGACCGGGATACCAACCCGAGTGAGAACATGCAGAGAGCCAGACAGATCCAGAGAGCAATCCCCGATCCCGAACCAGCGCGTTTCAACCCCAGCAGGGCGTGAATGCGGATGGTGAGATCACTGCCTGTTGCTGCTAAGGCAGGTGACGGGAGTTGTGCCTGTTCGGCGAGGGAAAGCAGTGCCCGGGAAAAGGTGAGTTTGTCTGCGGTGAGTGCGACGACCGCGGCATCGCAGGCGAGTTCCCGCTCGAGCCGGATGCGGCGGGAGAGCCAGTAGACTCCCGGATGGTAAAAGAACAGGGTTTCAATCAGGCATTGCAGGAGATTGACCAGGAAGTCGTGGCGGCGGAGATGGAGCAGTTCGTGCAGTAACAGGCACTCGATCTCTGCGGGAGTGAGTGTTGTAAACAGGGATGCCGGCAGGAGAATGACCGGCTTGACCCAGCCGAGCGCTTGCGGCACTTGGACCACGGAGGATTCGATCCAGCGGATGGCACGCGTGAGCTCAACCAGATCTGCCAGTTGGTTCACGCGGGCAGTCCATGCATCGCGCAGGGGCCTACCGTTGCTGACATGGTTGCGTACGATCAGCCAACCGCCGATCATTCGCAAAGATAAGATGACCACGCCACAAGCCCAGACTGCGACCAGCCAGGGGAGCGTGTTTACCAGAGCAGAAACCTGGAAGAGACCTGGTTCGTTTGGGGGAAACGGCTTTGCATCAGTCGAGCTCGGTGCTCTGGACGCTGCAGGAGACTCTGCTCCCTGAAGAAGTCTGTCTGTTGAAGTAGTTCCCACTTCTGGAACGTGGGCGAACGGAGCGGCGTTTGTCGTCGATTGAGCTCCTGTGGCCGGCGTTTCGCGCTGAATGTGTTCTCCCAGGTTCAGCCAGGTGATGACAGGGCAGAGCAGCATCAGGAACAGGCAGCCGGTGGCCAGCAGATAGCGGAGTTGAGCCGATTGCCGCTGACATATCCAGAGTACCACCCAGGCCAGCAGCGCGAGCGCGGCTCCCTGCCAGACGAAGTGCAGCAGTACGGCGCCCCAGTGGGTCACCAGCGGATGATTCAGGAATTCGTGGAATCCATTCATTCTGATTTCTCCTCGAGTTGGTCCAGGAGTTTGCGGAGAGATTCAATTTCCGCGGGGGTGACTTTGCGCAGGGAGAGTGCCTGCATGACGAGTTTTTCAGTGGCACCGCCAAACGCCTGCCTGACCAGGTCGTCGATCAGTTGGCGTTGCGTCTGTTCCGCCTGTATTGCGGCGTGGTAGATATGCGACCGGCGGGATTCGTCGCGGGTGACGAGTCCTTTGTCAGCCATCTTCTGCAGGATTTTGAGCGTGGTGGTGTAGCCGGTCTCTTTGCCTTGCGAGAGGATTTCGTGAATCGCCCGGACGGTCGCCGGCCCGTGCTCCCAGAGGACAGAGAGGATTTCCAGTTCAGCTGTGGTGGGTTTGGGGCGTTGCTGGTTCATGCCGGCAATATACGACACGAGTCGTAGTTTGTCAACGACGTTTGTCGTACTTCAATCCCATGACTCCCATCGATGGTGGCTGACACCTGCTCTCGAACCCCGCTTTCTGGCGATTCTTTTCTGAATTCCCGGTTTAATTTGCTCATATGTGCAGATAGAATCAGAACCCATTTCCGAACCAGGAAACACGCGCCCACTCAAACCCTTATCAGAACAAGCCAGACTGGGCAACTATCCCGAGGTCGATTCTCCCATGAGCGCAACACAACCGCCTGCTGATTTCAATCCATATCACAAGTGGCTGGGCATTCCCGAAAAGAAATGCCCGCCAACATTCTATGAACTGCTGGGAATCTCTCTGGATGAAGAGGACCGTTCCGTCATCGAATCAGCGGCGAAACGACAGCGGACTCACGTAGAAGACTACCTGGGTACGGAGTGGAACAAATTTGCCAACCAGGTGATCAGCCAGATTGATGAAGCAGAATTGACTCTGGTGAACCCGGAACTGCGGCGGGAATATGATCGTAAGGTCAGTCTGTTTAAGAAACGCCGGAAGAATCGGCAGATCGATCCCTATGCACCTCGTCGCGCTCGCCCAGCGGGAGGAAAAAACAACCGGGTTGTCGGCGAAGGAAGCGGACTGCTCCGCGATTACGCGGGAATTGTCTCGATTCTGGCGATCGCATTTTTCGGAATGGCGGCAGCTTCTTTCTGGTTACCCTGGGGCAAACTGCAGGCTGATCCTGAGCAAAGTGAACAAGTCAACGAACCTCCCGTGGAAAAAAAAGAGGTCGTCGTGAAAGCAGAGGAACCTCCAGAACTTCAACTGGGCGTCGGAATGGAATTTAAACGTCTGCCGGCGGGGACTTTCGTGATGGGAAAAAAAGGAAATAAGAGCCCCAACACACTTCTGCACCAGGTAACCATCAGCAAACCATTTGATATGGGGATTCATGAGGTAACTCAAAAACAATATGAAGCCATCATGGGTTCCAATCCCAGTCAGTACCCAGGTCCGGATAATCCAGTTGACAGTATCAGCTGGCATGAAGCGAATGAGTTTTGCCAAAAGTTATCTGCCAGGCCAGAGGAAAAAGCAGCCGGAAATGTGTATCGCCTGCCCACGGAAGCAGAGTGGGAATACGCGTGCCGTGCTGGAACTTCCACCGTATTTTGTTTTGGGGATGAGGAATCTCTATTGGGAGAGTATTCCTGGTACAAACAGACTGCCCAATCGACGACACATCCCGTTGGGAAAAAGAAACCGAATCCCTGGGGAATTTACGATATGTACGGCAACGCCTATGAGTGGTGCCACGACTGGTTTGAACCTTATCCTTCCGAGCCTGTGACTGATCCGCAAGGCCCCGAAACAAGTAGAGGCCGAGTTCTCCGTGGTGGTGGTTTCAGTAATAGTGCGACTTTCTGCGGTTCGGGAGAGCGTGCTTATGTTTCTCCGGAAATCAACAGGCATTCTTATGGTTTTCGGGTAGTGCGGGAGACGGCGTCTGTGCAGGAATGAAAATCATGTTACAGAGAGTCGGATGGACAACAAGAGTTGAAGTGGTTTGTTCTGAGTAGAGAAAGCAACGAAGAAAAACCTTAAATGGTCTTCGGACAGCAATTTTATCAGACATTTAGCAGGAGTGGATAGTTATCTACTTCCTTTCGGATGATCCCTCTCCCGCGTCATCTGCATGATTCTGTTGACGGGCTGAGTTCTTAATCTTTCTGATCGCCTCGCTGGCATACTCTTGTAGATGTTCGTCGTCTGATTGACTGGCTTCAATGAGATCAGGAATGGAAGATTTTGCCGCGGGGCCGATTTTGCCGAGTGCCAGCGCGGACTCATTTCGGACATCGAAATGCCACTCTTTCTTTTCCCGTAGCGCGGCTCTTAATGCAGGGACTGCTGTTTTCGCCGGTGGTCCAATTTCTCCTAACGCACGTGCGACTGCGGCCCTGAAAGATCCAAATTCTGATTCATCCGGAGCCTGTAATGTTTCACTGAGTGCTGCAACCGCAGCGGCATTCCCGATCATCCCTAAGGCTTCAGCAGCCTTGGCCTGGGCTTGTTCTTGATCCTGCAGAGTCTGAATCAGAAACGTCATTGCCTGCCTGGCAGAGGGTTTCTCAGGAGAGATTCTCACGAGTGCAGCTGCCGACATGATGCGCGTGACCTGATTCTCATCCTGTTGCATGAGCCTGATTAACGTGGGTTCTGCCACTTTTGCAGGTGGTCCGATTGCAGCCAGTGCCCGGACGACGTCGGTGCGTACAGGCACTGTAAATCCAAAATCGGCATATGAGTCCCAGCGAACTTTTGTCGTAGTCAGTGCTTTGTTCAAAGCATTCACCGCAGGACGTGCCTTGTTTTTATAACTTCCCAATGTGCGTGCTGCTGCCGCCATGACATCGCCGTCGGAATCTCCTAATGCTTCGATCAGAAGGGGAATGACCATTGTGGCTTGCGGATCCGCGTTCGCCAGAGATTCCAGAATAGACACACGAATGTAGTCGTCTTTGTCAGCGCGGCGATATTTCTGTTCCAGCAGAGGCACCACCACCTGCGGCGCTGCCCCCACTCTGGCGATGGCAGCAACGGCACTATCGCGGATCCAGGATTCAGGATCATTCAGAGTTCTTGATAGTTCAGCAAACGACGTATTTGCGACGGGCCCCAGTTTCGCGAGCGTATCGGCAGCCATGGCACGAGTTGCAGGATCTTTATCCCGCAGAGCCTTAATCAACGCAGGGACAGCCGGGCGACCGATGCTGGCCAGCGCATCGGATGCAGCATTCCTGACACGAGGGCCTAAATATTGAACATCATATTTCGTCGGGGCACCGAGATCATTGAGGGCCGCGATCAGAGGCGGAATGGCGGGTTCTGCTGTCGGACCGAGCTTTTGCAACGAGCGGGCAGCTTTGTACCTGACTTCGGGTTCCTCAGACTTTAATAACGTAACCAGATGATTGACCTCATCTGCAGCAGGGGCCACGACGGGTATTATAAAGTAAAAACAAAAGAGTAAGCTACAGAAACGAGACACGTGCATGATCTTCCCCATCCCCAACTATAACTCTATTCAGGTTAGCAGACAGACAACGTGTATTCAAATTTTGAGTTTTAGAACGTAAAGGTTTCGAAAATCAAGGCGTCCATTTTTTAAGCCTGTTCAGCGTTTCAATGCCTCACAGATTCGGTCCAGATCTTCACCTGGTGACTCTTGGCGGGCGCAGCGGAATACATGGGACATCCGCTTGCGCATTTCGTTGGTAATCGTGACGAATTGCCCGCTTTGCTGGATCAGATCCAGGAGCCAGTCGACGCCTCCATACTGCAGCAGTTCCCAGGGATCGTTGTGGACCATTAACTCGATAATCTGCTGGCCAATATCCTCATACTCGGTCTGAATTTTTGCGAAGCTGGTGCAATAATCATCTCCGGTGATATAGCAGCGATCGCCAATCCAGCTGCCTACCAGCGGATGGTCTTTCACGCCGGTTGCGTATTCGTTTTTGTCGAGTAACAGATAGCTGAAAGCCCGGGAACCAATATTATATCCGATCGCATATTGCTTGATGTCTCGCCCTGATGGATCGATACAAAAATATTGAGATCTGGTTTCGTTGACGTAGTAGTAATAGACGCCCATGAAAGTCATTCTCCCGAAAGTCTGTTGAGAAATGAATCACGTAAGAAAATTCAGGCAAAGCCAGGCGTCTGGGAACAGAGCATGCGATGTGACTTACCCGGAGATGACATTATGACCAGCTGCAGCCTATGTCAGGCACCGCGCATAAAAAAATCGCGAGTGAATCGCGATTTTCTGTGGTCCCGGTTTCTGATGGTTGCGTACGAGATATGATCTCGTAAACCCTGTATCAGAAAGGGTTTAAAAGTCGGGGCGACACGATTCGAACGTGCGACCTCTTGCTCCCAAAAGAAGGTATCGTCACGTAAATAATTGATATGAAATGACTTGAAATCGTTTTTGGTCCACTATAACATGGACCAGAGCAGTTTTATGGACCACAATCTGGACCAACGGAGAGTCGGAATGCCACGCCAGGCGAAATTGAACTGGGATGCCCCCCGCAACAAGTGGCGGGTCGTCTATCTCGGCAAGAAGTACCGCTTCGACGGCGGTAGCGGAAAGAGCGATCGCGAGGCCAGGAAGCAGGCTGAAGCCGCCTGGCGGGCAACTAAAGCCCAGCTCGACCTCGAAGCCGAAGAAGCCAAACCCCACCGGACCGAGTATAAAAATGTGATCGCAGAATGGGAGAGTGTACTCAGATGGTGTATCGACCATGACGAAGGAATGACCGCCGCTGTCGCAAGAGACAAGATCAAGGCTCTGGAAGAGCGACTGGCCTTACAGACTCCCCCACCGCTCGGGTGGTCAGATCGGCCCTTCAACGGTCCCGCCCCGCTCATTGAGATCAATGAGCGAATGAAGCCGGTGTATCAAGAAGCTGGCTTAGAGCCTGTCATACAAGTCAGCGGTCCGGCTCCCTACGAGCACACCCAGTGGCAAGACCGGCTGGAGACTCAGAATCGTCGCCTGGGCGAGGCGAGCACCGAGGACACATTCGCAGCGAACGTCGAGAAATACCTAGTCCAGAAACGTGCCAAATTCGCTGCGGGGCAACTCTCGGCTGCGTGGGCTGAGACGTCGAGGTCGCACCTTGAGTTCATCATGGAGTTTACTGGAAGTGGCACATCCGTCTCACGAATCGACCACAATACCGTCCAAGGTCTTAACAACCATCTGCTGGGGCGAGTCGCGGCCAAACAAATGAGCGACCATTACGCTCATAACGTATTTGCTGTTTTTAAGCAGTTCGTCCGCTGGCTCGTTAAGAACACCTCGCATCTGGAAATGCTGCCCAAAAATATAAACGACCAGGACCTGCGGATCTCGGTCACCCCACGCGAAGTGAAAGTCCTCACCCCCGAGCAAATCAAGACCCTGATGGAAAAAGCCAGCCCACGGACCAAACTCTATCTTCTGTTAGGCTTGAACTCGGCCATGACGCAGATCGATATGGCCGAACTCCATCCCAATGAAGTTGACTGGAAGCAGGGGATCATCACACGCAAACGGAGCAAAACTGGGAACTGCGAAAACGTGCCCGTGGTATCGTATCCGCTTTGGCCGGAG